>DATLZJ010000890.1:0-4381 GCA_035574055.1 Caldilineaceae bacterium | reverse complement strand
TGGTCCAGCTCGGCCATCTCCACTTCAACCGGGGGGACCTGGCGAAGGCCGAGGCGGCCTATCGCGCCGCGCTGGCGCAAGACCCTACCTACCCCTATGCCCAGGGCGGGCTGGCGCGAGTCTGGGCGGCCCAGGGGCGCACGGCAGAGGCCATTGCTCGCTATGAAGCGCTGGCAGCCGCGCTGCCCCTGCCCGAATTCGCCATTGCCCTGGCCGATCTGTTGACGGCAAGCGGGCGGCGCGCCGAGGCCCGCCGCCAGGTGGAGCTGGTGCGGGTGATGCAGGCGCTCAACGCCGGCGCAGGCATGAATGTGGATGTGGAGATGGCTCTGTTTGATCTGGAGCATGGAGGCGACCGCATCCAGGCGCTGGCCCAGGCCGAGGCAGCCTACCGGCAACGTCCGACCGTGTTCGCGGCGGATGTGCTGGCCTGGGCGCTCTACCGGAACGGGCGCTATGCCGAGGCCGGCGCGCGCATGGCCGAGGCGTTGCGGCTGGGCGCCCAAGACGCCCGCCTCTATTATCATGCGGGCATGATTGACCTCGCCCAAGGCGACCGCGCCGGGGCCGAAGCTCATCTGCGCCGGGCGCTGGCCATCAACCCCTATTTCTCTCCGCTGGACGCGCCCAAGGCCGGCGCCATTCTCGCCACGCTGTCGGCGGATGAATCGGAGACGCCGGTACGCGGCCCGCGTTGAAGGCTACGCTGCACCGGCGGCGCACTCGTCCAAGTTCGCACAACGGCAACGCAGGAGAGCCTCCAGGATGGCCCGCTGTCGTTGCACCGCTGCCAAGAGCGCATCTAGCTCCGCCCGTTTTCGCTCGCCCACCGCGCGCCAGCGCACAGCCGGAGGCGCATCGGGAGCAAAGCCATCTAATAAGCGCCGGATCTCCTCCAGTGTGAAGCCTGCCTGCTGCGCCAACCGGATGACATTCAATTGCCGGAGGATGTCCGCATCATAGCGCCGTTTGCCGTTGACCCGCTGGGCGGGCGGCAGCAGCCCGATCTGCTCATAGTAGCGGATGGTCGAGGGAGCAACCCCGGCGCGACGTGCAATCTCGCCAATCGTGAAGGGCAACATTGCATCAGCCCCTTGACATGAAGTCCACTTGAAGTCCTATACTCCACCTGCCGCCGTAGGCGAGTCCAGGATAGGCAACCCTACGGCAGACGATCTGTGTTGGCGTGTAATTATGCCTGTACCGAGAAAGGTGTCAATCACAATGAATGCTCAAGACAAAGCTTCCCAAGTCGCCTTTGCCTGTGATCTCACCGCCCTGACGCGGGAGCAGAGGGCGCAGCACCAGGCCACTACCAGCAAGCTCTTTGCCGCCGTCCAGGCCATTCGTGAGCTTGACAGCGGCTATGCCTTTCAGCTCCCGCAGGACGCTGTTTGGCTCTCCAGGGCAGCCGAGTTCATTGCCCTTGAGCGTCTATGCTGTCCCTTCTTTGCCTTTGACCTAGAGGTCGAGCCGCATGGCGGCCCTGTCTGGCTGCGACTCACCGGCAGAGAGGGGATCAAGGCGTTCATTTTGGCCGAGCTAGGGCCACACCTGGCCCCCGAACAGGTAACAAACCGATTGCACAAGAGAGAGGGCGCAAAATGACGAATGACAAAGTCTTACATATCGCCTATACTTAGCACACCGCTCTCTGGGCCGCGGGTATGGAAACGTATGGGCGACAAGGTCTGAGAACACTGGACACGAAAGGGAGGGGGACCATGAAGGCACTTCAGACAGGCTTGCGCAATGGATTGCTCAGCATCGTCGTGGCGCTGCTCGTGGCCTGTACCACGGTCGCGCCGGCTGGACCGGCAGCCCAAGCGCCGGCAGCGACAACGCCCGCGGCGGCAGAGGAAGGCGCCGCCCCCGAAGGGGAGATGGCGGCGCTGATCGCAGCGGCCCAGGCAGAGGGAATGTTGACCACCATCGCGCTGCCCCACGACTGGTGCAACTACGGCGAGATGATCGAGACCTTCAAGCAAAAGTACGGGCTTCAGGTCAATGAGCTGGACCCCAACGCCGGCTCCGGCGACGAGCTGGAGGCGATCCGCGCCAACCAGGGCAACATGGGACCGCAGGCGCCCGATGTGATTGACGTGGGCTTTGCCTTCGGTCCAATGGCAAAGGAGGAAGGGCTGATCCAGCCCTATAGGGTTTCCACCTGGGACACCATTCCCGATGACTTGAAGGACCCAGAGGGCTATTGGTATGGCGACTACTACGGTGTGCTGGCCTTCCAGGTAAACACCGATGTGGTGGAGAACGTGCCCCAAGACTGGCCCGACCTGCTGAAGCCGGAGTATCAGGGTCAGGTGGCGCTGGCCGGCGACCCGCGCACCTCCGCCCAGGCCATCATGTCGGTCTACGCCGCAGCGCTCGCCAACGGCGGCTCCCTCGACGATGCCATGCCCGGGCTGGAGTTCTTTGCCGAGCTGAACCGGAGCGGCAACTTTGTGCCGGTGATTGCCACCGCCGGCACTATCGCCACGGGCGAAACCCCCATCGTCATCCGCTGGGACTATCTGGCGCTGACCGACCGCGACACTTTTGCCGGCAATCCCAATACGGAGGTGGTTGTGCCCACCTCGGCGGTCTTCGGCGGCGTCTATGTCCAGGCCATCAGCGCCTACGCCCCCCATCCCAACGCTGCCAAGCTCTGGATGGAGCATCTCTATTCAGACGAGGGGCAGTTGATCTGGCTGAAGGGCTACTGCCACCCCATTCGCTACAACGACCTGGTGGAGCGCGGCGTGATCCCGGCGGAGTTGGAGGCGGCGCTGCCCCCGGCAGAACTGTATGCCCAGGCCGTCTTCCCCACCATCGAGCAGCTTGAGGCGGCGCAGACGCTCATCACCGAGAACTGGGACAGCGTGGTGCAGGCCGACGTGCAGTGACGACTGGCGGCTGTTGACGCGCGGCGCATAGGAGGCGCCCAACCCTGCAAAGCCAACAGTCAGCGACCAGCATCGTAGGTGCGCTATCCTCGCGCACGTGCTCGCATGAGCCGTGCGGCAGGATGCCGCACCTACGCGTGATCCCTATAGCTACAGCGTGGCACAGGAGCGCATCTAAATCGAGCATTGCCAATGACCGTTCCACTCGATCAACCGCTTACAGGTCAAGCCTCTGCCGGAATGGGCAGACGGGCGCGCGCCGGTGTAGGCGCGTGGTTGGGCGTCATTCCCTTTTTCCTGTTTGCCATCGCCTTTATCTTCTGGCCTGCCGCGCGTCTCTTTGTCGGCGCATTTCAGAATTCAGAGGGCGAATTCACGTTGGCAAATATTGCCGGGCTGTTTCAACCGTTCATCCTCGAAGCCTACTGGCTGACGATCCGCATCAGCGTGGTGACGGCGGTGGCGGGCGGCGTCTTCGGCTTCCTGCTGGCCTATGCCGCCGTTTGGGGCGGTCTGCCGCCTATTGTGCGGAGCCTGCTGGTCACCTTCTCCGGGGTTGCCTCCAACTTCGCAGGCATCCCCCTGGCCTTTGCCTTCATCGCCACCCTGGGCCGGGTGGGGCTGGTCACGGTGTTGATCCGCGACCTGTTCGGCGTCAACATTTACCAGCGTGGCTTTAATCTGTATGGCTTTTGGGGGTTGAGCCTGACCTATCTCTACTTTCAGTTCCCCCTGATGGTGCTGATCATCTCGCCGGCGCTGGAGGGGCTGCGGCGGGAGTGGCGCGAGGCGGCCAGCAGCCTGGGCGCGTCTAGCTCTCAATACTGGCGCATGGTCGCGTTGCCGATCTTATTGCCCTCGCTCCTGGGCACGATGGTGCTGCTCTTCGGCAATGCCTTCGGCGCCTATGCCACCGCCTATGGACTGACCGGCGGCTCGCTCAATCTGATCCCGATCCTCATCGGCGCGCAGATCCGCGGCGATGTGCTCCACAACCCTGGGCTGGGCTATGCGCTGGCGCTGGGCATGATGGCGATCATGGCCCTTTCCATTACGCTCTTTAGCTGGCTCCAGGCCCGCACCTCGCGCTGGATCCGGAGGGCATAACATGAAACGCATCTCTTTTTGGAGACAAGGACGCTTCTGGGCCTGGCTGTGGATCATCCTGGGCGCCATCTATTTCCTGCTGCCCCTCTACGCCACGCTCCTCTTTTCGCTGCGCGCCCAGCGCGACGCCTTGAGCCTGTTGGCCTATCGCAATGTCCTCAACGACCCCCAGTTCTACCGGAGCTTTCTGTTCTCGTTGCAGATGGCGGTCTACACCATCATCGCCAGCATGGTTCTGGTGGTGCCGACCACCTACTGGATCCATCTGCGCGTGCCCCGCGTGCGGCCTGTGGTGGAGCTAATTACCCTGATGCCCTTTGTGATCCCGGCGGTGGTGCTGGTCTTTGGGCTGATCCGGAGCTACAGCCGCCCGC
>DATLZJ010000889.1:0-5012 GCA_035574055.1 Caldilineaceae bacterium | reverse complement strand
GCCGTTGAACCAGAGGATCTCCGCCGCGGCATCCAGTGGGCTGAGATGGTAGGGCTGCTCCGCGGCGCTGTTCAAGGACATGTTGACCACACGGATATTGTATTCGTCCTTGTGCTCCAGCACCCACTGCATGCCGGCGATCACATCGGACTCGCGCGCCGCGCCCCACTCGTCGCTGACCCGCACATTGATCAAGTCAACCTTGGGCGCGACGCCCTTGTAGTAGCCGCCGCTGGCCGCGCCGTTGCCGCCAATGACGCCCGCCACAAAGGTGCCGTGGCCGAAGTAGTCGCTGGCATCGCCGCCGATACCGACGCTCTCGATGATGCGCGGCCTGGCGCCCTCCGGGCCGATTTCCATGAAGGCCTGGGCGTTGGTCTGGATGCCGCTGTCAATGACGGCGACGCGCACCCCCTGCCCTTCGTAGCCTTTGGACCAGACGATGGGCGCGCCGATGGTGTCCAGGAAATATTGAGGCAGCAGCGGCAGGAATGAGGCCCTGAGCAGCGATGGGTACGGCGAAGCGCCGTAGGCGATCCACATCGCTTGGGCAGAGTCGGCGTCCACGGTCAGGGCAAGCTCAAGCTGATGGCCCGCGGGAAAGGCATAGGTGGGGTTATGCAGCCGGATGGTGCGCCGCTGCCAGGTGGTGCCCCAGTCGGCGGACTCGACGGAGCCGCTGGCGATGACCTTGACCAACTCGCCGCGCTCATTGCGGTGGATGAGGTGCGCCCAAATCTTTCCGTAGTTGCGCACCTGAAATTGCTTGACGGCAGCATACAACTCCACCTGGGCATTGGCCGCCATCTGGGTTGTCGCCAGGAAGGGCTTCAGGCGCCACCGCTGTATCATACCGCTGGCAGAATCACTGTCGTAGGCGCCGCCCCGTTGCAGCACCAGGCCCGGCCCATTGTCCCGGTCGGTATCGTAGTTGTAGAGCGTCTCCGTGGCAGGTTTTCGGTAGGTGAGCGGGAGCACCGGCTGAGAGAGGGTGTCGCCGGTCGGCTCTCTCGGCTCATTGGCGAGGTAGAAGGTATTGGCGCTGAGCAGCGCGTACTGAAGGTTGAGGCTCAGGTGCGCCGGATAGGTGCGAGTGCCGAAGGCCAGCCAGATGTCGTCGTCAGATATGGGGTCAACGGTCAGGGCAAGCTCCAGATAGTGGCCGGCCTCGAAGAAGTAATTGAGACCGTTGAACCGCATCTTCGCGCCTTGCCAGCGCCCATACCATTTGCGGGTATGGCCGTTGGAGGCGATGACCCCTAGCTGCTGCCCATTCGCATCCAGATGGAGCAGATCGGCCTGAATCCGGACGGTCTGATCCTTGCGAAACTCCGGCGCGGCCACATAGAGCTGGAGATAGCCATTGCCGGAGAGCCACATGTCATCGGTAAACGGCCCCAAGCGCCACCGCTGGACGGTCGCATCGGCGGCGTTGCTGCGCCGGATGAGCAGCCCCGGCCCCGCATCCCGGTCTGTATCATAGTTGCGCAGCTCCTTGGTGGACGGAGCAACCTGGCTGAAGGGGAGGACCGGCTGGGAGATGCTGTCTTCTCCCGGTTTGGCGCTGTAGAGGTAATAGCGGGTTTGGGCGCTGCTGTGGCTTTCGACCGGGTTATTGAGGCTGACCCAGCGTACACCGGGCAGCGCGCCCAGAGCCGTCGCCGCCCGCGCCGGTAGCTGCGCCGCCAAGCCGTTGATGATCCCTAGCTCTTGGGTGATCGTGCCCCCTAGTTGCGCGATCTGTTGCTCCACCCGCCCGTCATGGCTGCTCTGTTGTACAATCACGTCTACCAGCGCGTCAGGCTCGCTGGCTGCAATCTCTAATAGCTCAGGCTGCACAGGCAGTGGGCGCGCTGCAACCGGGGCGACCGGCAGCAGCGAGGACATCCAAAGGATCAGCCAGAGATAGGTCAAGAAGTGTGCCCAGCGGTGATGAGGGATGCGCCGGCTGAGGTATGGTTTCATGTGGCTGTTTCCTATCCGATCCTGTCCAGCTAAGTGACAGAGCACCCTGGCGATTCGCAGACAATGTGCGCCGCTAAAAATGACGCAAGACCTACATCAGTTACACCTCATACTCTTGTCACAGTTAGGCCGCGTTGCCAAGGCTCAAAAGTCGCGCTGATCTCCATCATTTGTCGTAGGGCATCATCGGAACCTCCCTACCTGCCCTTATGGAATAGCTCTCTTTGGGCCTGCCGCCGGTCGCCAGCCGCAGGTGAGCCGGCGAAACCGTATGAGTTGGCACAGCGAAACTGCCATAAGGCGCCTATACTTATAGGAACGTTCACGGTTGGGGGAAAGGGCGATGGTAAAGGATATGGTAAACGATAACGCATTGGGGAATGCTCAAGGGGACCAGGATCGTATGGGCGCAGGCCCTTCGTTCGAGGCGTTGGGCTTGCGTGAGTCGCTGGTCAGCGCCCTGCGCGATGTCGGCTATGAGACGCCGACGCCCATCCAGCACAAAACCATTCCCTTGCTGATGGCCGGGCGAGATGTGATCGGGCAAGCGCCCACCGGGACGGGCAAAACCGCGGCCTTTGCGCTGCCTATCTTGCAGAAGCTTGACCTTCAGGCGCATGTGACTCAGGCGTTGGTGCTGACGCCCACCCGTGAACTGGCCGTACAGGTGGCTGAAGCCTTCCACACCTATGCGCGCCGGCTTGGGCAGGTGCGTGTGCTGCCGGTCTATGGCGGACAGCCGATCCAGAAGCAGTTGCAGCGCCTGCGTAGCGGGGTGCAGGTGGTCGTGGGCACCCCTGGGCGCGTCATGGACCACCTCCGGCGCGGGACGTTGGATTTGGCGGGGCTGAAGCTGATCGTGCTCGACGAAGCCGACGAGATGCTGCGCATGGGCTTTCTCGAGGATGTGGAGTGGATCCTTGCGCAGGCGCCCGCCAAGCGCCAGACGGCGTTGTTTTCGGCGACTATGCCCGCCGAGGTGCGTCGGGTCGCAGACCGCTATCTGGAGAACCCGGCCACGGTCGAGGGTGAGCACAGGGTCATCACCGTACCGACCATCACGCAACAGTATGTGCAGTTGGCCGAGCCACAGAAGCTCGACGCGCTGGTGCAACTGTTGGAGTCCCGGATGACGCCGGGAGAGGCCATCCTGGTCTTTGTCCGCACCAAGCTGCGGGCGGACGAGGTCGCCGAGCGGTTACAGGCCAGAGGGTATGCCGCCGAGGCGATGCAAGGCGACATGAGCCAGGCGCAGCGGGAGAGTGTCATCCGGCGTCTGCGCAGCGGGCAGCTCGAGTTAGTGGTGGCAACTGATGTCGCCGCGCGCGGGCTGGACGTGGAGCGCATCGGGCTGGTGATCAACTATGATATCCCCAACGATCCGGAGTGGTATGTACACCGGATCGGGCGCACGGCCAGAGCGGGGCGGAGCGGCAGCGCCGTGCTGTTCGTGACGCCCCGCGAGCAGCGCCTGTTGCGCGAGATCGAGCGGTACATCGGGCAACCGATTGAGCGGATGCGGCTGCCGACCCAGGCGGACATCGCCGCCCGCCGCGTCGAGTTGTTTAAGGAGCAAATCTTGCGCGTTGTGGAGGAGGAGGACTTGGACCTCTACCTGTCGTTGGTGCAAGAGCTGGCCGAGCAGAGCGGGCGCGATATGGCCGAGATTGCAGCCGGAGCGGCATGGCTGGCCCGGCGCGACAAGCCCCTGTTGGCTGTTGTCGAGGAGGCGCCCGTCACGGCTCCGCCGGAGGATGGGATGGTGCGCCTCTTTATTGACGCAGGCCGCCAGAGCGGCATCCGCCCTACGGACATTGTGGGGGCCATCGCCAACGAGGCTGGGGTGCCGGGCCGGGCCATCGGCGCGATTGATATCTATGACCGCTTTGCCTTTGTGGAGGTGCCAGCAGAGTACCAAGAGCAGGTGCTTGCCAGTATGGCGGGCGCCAAGATTCGCAACCAACGGGTAAGCCTGCGGGTGGCTACCCCCCGGCCTGAAGCGCCCAGCAGAGAACGGGGAGAACGGATGGGCCGCCGGTTGCCCGCGCGTCCGGCAGCGAGGGGGCGGAGTGGACGACCCCGCCCACCAGCCGGGTGATCGTGCGCCGCTAGGCTACGATCGCGGCTAGGGTAGATACCACACTAGATATCACACTAGATATCACAATAGTTGTAGATCAACCTCAATCAGTAGTGAGGGAGTGCAATGACAGTGTCCGGTGACGCGCGCGTGCAAGTTGGGTTGGGTTGCCACGTTGAGGTGGAGCTGATTGACGAGCAGGGCCACGCCGAGCGGCTGGAATTCGACCTGGTAACCGAGCAGGCGGCCGATTTTTCCCGCGGCCTGCTCGGCGCGAACACGCCCCTGGGCAGGGCCATCCGCGGCAAAGCCGCCGGCAGCGAGGTGGCCTATGTCATGGGCGATGTGCGCCGGGTGCGGATTCTCGCCGTAGGGCCGGCACGCCTACCCCAAGCCGGCGACGCCGCCGAGCGCCGGCAGGCAGTCTTGGAGGAGGCGCGGCGCAAGGCCGAGCGCACCAACGCGGAGATGTTTGCTGCCTCCTACGATGGCAAGTGGGGCGACTACACGACCGACGAGATGGTTGACCTGCCAACAGAGTGATGGCGCTTGCGCAACGCACGTTCCGAGGTTAGAGCGTGCTATACTGTCTTCTGGCGCGGTTGGCGCGCCGGCTCAACAGCTATCCTCAACCCCTGGCAGTGGCAGGATCGGGTTGGGTTTGTGCAGGGGCACAAAGCCGGTAGCGCCCAGCGTGTTCTCTACTGCGCCGGCCAGCCGCTCCATAACGTCAAAGCGACAGGAAAGAAGCCATGATCATGAGCCGATTGCCCCGCTGGGACCTCTCCAACGTCTACCCTGGCTTGACGTCCGCCGAGTTTGAAGCCGCCAGCGCCAAGCTGCAGAGCCAGATCGAGGCCTTGGAGCAACACCTGGCCCGGCACACTGCTGCCGTCCCCAGTGACCCGGCGGTTGTGGCTGAATTGCTGGGCAGGGGGCTGGACCGCTTCAATGCCCTTTATTAGCT
>DATLZJ010000888.1:0-16642 GCA_035574055.1 Caldilineaceae bacterium | reverse complement strand
CTAGACCCTAGTGAAATGAGAGTTGACCAGGAATCTTCACACGTTTCGAGCGTTACGGTTCGAGCGTTACGTTTGTGAGTGTTCACCACAGACCGCTCTACAAAACCTCTCCTACCAACACAGTTCTACCAACACAGTTCTACCGTCATTTCCACAGTCGCTTGCTGCTCCGCGGCTGTGCTTCCTACAAACTACCGGCTCCACATTCCGCCAGTCCCATGGACTGCAAGCTGCACAGTTCAGGCTGCGATCCTACTTTGTGCTGCTTGCACCCCTCCTCATTCCATCCTTCCTTCTCCAAAATTCAGTCGTTCCCGAACGTCTAGCGCCGCCAGTCCGATGTTTAGGGCGCAGGCCCGCCACACGGGGCGCTCTTTGGTCTCCCATCGTTAGTCCATCGCACCCTACCCCCCGTTTCGTTCGATCCCGTTGCCCAAGCGCCTAGTTGCCCAAGCGCAATGCCATACAACCGAGTACTGCAACCAAGGCAAGCAGAAAATTGCTCTACCGGACTTCCGATGTTCATTTGTTAAGCTGCATCCGGCAGGTGGGGCCTTTGCGCCTTACCACCCACCGCGCCCTACACGGCTTTCTCTCCTGGGCCGCCCGTGCGCCGGCTTGGCGGAGAATCTCGGATTGGCGCCTACGGACTTAAGCGGTTGGATTGCTTACGCTGCTGTGTAGAGGCATGTCATGCTATCCATGACGTGACGTTGAACAATTGGATACGCCAGATTGGCGCTCTCTGGGGCCAGTTTCCCGGCTCCTTACCCCGTCATGGTTCAATGACGAGGCCGGCAGCAAATCAATACGGCGAACTTTGGGCCTGCTGTGAGCTTGAGCCAACCTGCTGTATCATTCGTTGAAGACGCTGAAGCAGCTTGTTTGTAACGGGGAATTTAGACCGGAGCTGTCCCATCACCCACCGGCGCTGCCGCTATGGCCGGGTCTGAGAGGAAAACCGCTTGTCTATTGACCAACGCAAAGCCGACCATATCCGCATCAATCTGGAACAAGATGTGCAGTTTCCGTCCCTGACCACCGGGCTGGAGCGTTATCGCTTTGTCCACCAGGCCCTTCCGGAGTTGGACCTGGCCGAGATTGACACTCGCATCCAGGTCTTTCAGAAATGGGTGGCGGCGCCGATCCTGGTCAGCTCGATGACCGGCGGCACAAGCCAGGCCATGGCCATTAACCGCAATCTCGCCGAGGCCGCCCAAGCGCGCGGGCTGGCGATGGGGTTAGGCAGCCAGCGGGCCGGCCTGGAGCGCGCTGATACCGCCGCTACCTTTCGCGTGCGGGATGTGGCGCCGGACATTCTGCTGCTGGCGAACTTGGGCGCGGTGCAGCTCAATTATGGCTATACCGTGGATGACTGCCGCCGCGCCGTCGAGATGATCGAGGCCGACGGCCTCATCCTGCACCTCAACCCACTCCAAGAGGTGCTTCAGGCGGAGGGCGATGCCAACTGGCGCGGGCTATTGCAAAAGATCGAGGAGGTCTGCCGGCGCTTGCCGGTCCCGGTGGTCGCTAAAGAGGTGGGTTGGGGCATTAGCGCGCAGACGGCGCGGCGGCTGATCGAGGCGGGCATCAGCGCAATTGATGTAGCTGGGGCAGGGGGCACTTCCTGGAGCCAGGTCGAGATGCACCGCGCGCCGACGCCGCGGCTGCGCCGGCTGGCCGCCGCCTTTGCCGATTGGGGTATCCCCACCGCAGAGAGTCTACGGACCGTCCGCAGGGTGGCTATGGAAATGGGTGTCGTGGATTTGCCGGTCTTTGCCAGCGGGGGCATCCGTAGCGGCCAGGATGTTGCCAAATGTGTGGCGTTGGGCGCAGACCTGGTAGGGCTGGCCTCGCCCTTTCTCAAGCGCGCCGTGCTTTCCGCCGAAGAAGTCTATGACGAGATGGAGGTCCTGGAGGCCGAGCTGCGGATCGCCATGTTTTGTAGCGGGGCCGGCGACCTTATCGCGCTGCGCCAGCCGGGCGTGTTAGTCGAAGCGCAAACAAACATCACTCAAACCAATAATAGGGGAGATGAGCATGGCGGACGGTGAGCTGAGCGCCTTTCTGGGTCGCTGGCTGCCCCAGATCGAGGAGGAGATGCAGGCTGTCCTGGCCGGGAGCGACGAACCGGCGGCGGCTCATTACGGGATGATGCGCTACCACCTGGGTTGGGCCGACGCCGGCTTCCGGCCAGAGCATTTCCCATCCGGCAAACGGGTGCGCCCCATCCTCTGTCTGCTGGCCTGCGCCGAGGTCGGCGGCGACCCGACCCAGGCGCTGCCCGCTGCCGCTGCCATTGAGCTGCTCCACAACTTTTCGCTCATCCATGACGACATCGAGGACGGCGATGAGCTGCGCCGCCACCGGCCTACCGTCTGGAAGCTCTGGGGAGTGCCCCAGGCCATCAATGTAGGCGACGGTATGTTCGCCCTCGCCTATGCCGCTCTGCAACGGCTGACCCGGCGTGGCGTCCGGGCCAAGGTTGCGCTCGCCGCCTTTGACCGGTTTACCCAGACCTGTGTGGCGCTCACCGAAGGCCAGCATCTTGACCTTTGCTTCGAGGAGCGCACCCATGTCTCGGTGGCGGAATATCTGCGGATGGTACAGGGCAAGACCGCCGCGCTCATCGGGGCCAGCGTCGCCATCGGCGCGCTGATCGGCGGCGCTTCGCCGGCTCAACAGACCGGCCTACTTCAGTTCGGCCAGGCAATGGGCCTGGCCTTTCAGATCCAGGACGACATCTTAGGCATTTGGGGCAACCCAGACCGGACCGGCAAGGCGGCGGGCAATGATATTCTGCGCCGGAAAAAGAGCTTGCCGCTGCTCCATGCGCTCAACCACGCCGAGATAGGGCCGGCGCTCCAATCGCTCTTTGCGGAGCCGCCCCGGGCCGATCAGCTTCCAGCCGTGCTGGATTTGCTGGAACGGGCCGGGACCCGCCGCTTTGCCGAGGCCCAAGTCGAGACCCAGCACGCCCTCGGCATGGACGCGCTGGCCGCGGCCCTGGGCCAGCGAGCCGCCTCATCCCCGTTGGCCGCCCTGGCCGAAGGGCTGTTGCAGCGAGACGCGTAGCCTCACGCGACAGCCCTTCCGCCCGCTTACCGCCAGTTTTCCAGCGCGTCTTTCACTGCGGCGCAGAACGCGTCTGCCGTCGCGCCGTCCAACACCCGGTGGTCATAGCTGAAGCCCAGGGTCGTCATGGGCAGGAAGGCCAGGTAATCGCCTGTATTCGGCTCCAGCGGGTGTCCCTGGCTCACTACCACCGCCCGCTTCTCGATAGCGCCTACGCCCAAAATGCCCACCTGGGGCTGGACGATGATGGGCGTCTGAAAGCGGCTGCCGGAGGTGCCGTAGTTGGTCAGCGTAAAGGTGCCGTCCTGCAAGTCCTCCGGGCGGAGTTGGTTCTTGCGCGCCCGGTCGGCCAGGTCATTGACCGCCCGCGCCGTGCCCAACAGGTTCAAATCGCCCGCGTTCTTGATGACAGGGACGATCAGCCCGCCCATGCCGGTCTGGTCTGCCGGCAGCGCCACTGCCATCCCGATGTTGTAATAGCGTTTGATGATCACGCCTTCATCGGTGTAGGTCGCATTGGCCGCGGGCACCGCCTTGAGTCCGGCGATGATCGCCTGGATGAAGTAGGCCGTGATCGTCAGATTCACGCCTTGTGCGGCGAATTCGTCCTTGTGGGCCTTACGATGGGCCAGCACCGCCGCCATATTTACGTCCCACATGGTTGTCACATGGGGCGCGGTAAAGATGCTCTGGGTAGTCGTGCGGGCAACCGCCTGGCGCATACGCGAGTGCTTGACCAGTTCCTCGCCGGCGGCGAGTTGGGCCGGAGCCGGCGCAGCCGCGGGCTTGCGTTGCTCGGTGGGTTGGGCCGCCGGTCGCGGCGCGGGCTGTGGCTGCGCCGGCGCGGCAGGCTGGGCAGGGGCCTGGCCTGGTCTCAGGCGGGGTGGCGCAAAGCGCGGCTCCACGGCCACCGCTTCCCCCTTGGCGCGCGCGGCCACGGCGCTCATCACGTCGTAGCGCGTCAATGAGCTTAACGGGCGACCTCTGGCAACCTCGGCCAGGTCAATATTGTGCTCGGCGGCCAGACGCGCCACACTCAGCGCAGGCACATCGGCCACGTCGCCGGGCAGGGCTTCCACAGCCTCGCCGGCCTTGGCCCGCCCGCCGTCGGCGGTCGCCAGTACATCTTCCTTGGTGATCCGCCCGCCGGGGCCGGTGCCGGGCACCGAGTCCAACGCGATGCCCCTGTCGGCGGCGACACGCTTCGCCACCGGCGACGCCTTAATGGTATGGCCGTTCTCCGACGGTTGCTGAGGTTGAGCAGACGGCTCGGCGGCGCGCGGCAGGTCTTGAGCTTCGGCCTTGCCCTGCTCCTGCATGGCGGCATGGTGCGCCGGGTTAACCTCGACTTCTTCTTCCAGTTCCGGTTCTTCCGGCGCCGGCTTCTCTTCCGCCGGTTGCTCGCTCACCGCCGATGCGCCTGCCGAAGGCGCGGCCTCGGCGACCTCTTCACCCTCCGCGCCGATCACAGCCAGCACAGCGTCTAGCGCCACCAGTTCGCCTTCGCCATAGTGGATCTTCAAAATCTTGCCGCTGGCCGGCGCGGGCACCTCGGTATCTACCTTATCCGTCGCCACCTCCAGCAGCACATCGCCTTCGTTGACGCTGTCTCCTTCTTTCACCCGCCACCGGCTGATGGTTGCATCCACCACACCCTCTCCCAGGTCCGGCAGCTTGACTTGTGTCGCCATGCGCAATCCTCGCTTCAACTAGGTCTCTTGAACGTAGACCCCCTGCAGGGGGTCTACGGGATCAAGTAGGGTTCACTGCTGTCAGGCCGCCACCGGCCGCAGCATCATATCGAGCACCGCGGCCTTGATATGCCGCTTCCAAGGTAAGACCTCTTCCTCCAGCTTGCCAGAGACCGGGATCGAGACCGGCGCCATGCCCAGCCGGCGGGCCGGCGCCTGCAACAGATGGGGCGCCTCTTCGTAGATGCGGGCCACGATCTCAGCGCCGATGCCACAATTGGACTGAGACTCATGAACCGCGAGCAGCCGCCCCGTCTTGGCGACCGAGCTATAGACCGTCTCCATGTCCAACGGCACGATGCTGCGCAGGTCCACCACCTCCACGTCAATGCCGTGCTCTTCGGCCAGCTCCTCTGCCGCCTCTAGGGCCTGAATGAGCGTATAGCTAAAGGTCGCCAGCGTCAGGTCCGCGCCCTCGCGCTTAATATCCGCCTTGCCGATGGGCACGATGACCTCCTCGCCGGCATCGGGCAGGTCGCCGCGCGTAAAGTAGAGCATCTTGTGCTCCAGGTAGACCACCGGATTCGGGTCGCGAATGGCCGACACCAACAGCCCTTTGGCGTCATAGGGGGTCGCCGGGGATACAACCTTGATGCCGGGGAACTGGGCAAAGGCGCTCTCAACGGCCTGGCTATGCTGGGAGCCATAGCGTTTGCCGCCGCCGTGCTGGCCGCGGATCACCAGTGGGACGTTGAGCAGCCCGCCGGTCATATAATGCATCTTGGCCGCCTGGTTGAAGATCTGGTCGGCGCAGACCAGGAAGAAGTCCATATACATCAGCTCCACGATGGGGCGCATGCCCACGATCGCGGCGCCGGTCGCCATCCCCATGAAGCCCTGCTCGCTGATGGGTGTATCAATCACCCGGTCTGGACCGAACTCGTCCAACAGGTTCCGGGTTACCCGGAACAGGCCGCCGTAATGGGCCACGTCCTCGCCGATGATGAAGACGCTGGGGTCGCGCCGCATCTCCTCGCGGAGGGCTTCATTGATCGCCTGGATATAGGTCGTCTTACGCATCGCTTACGGTTCCTTATCAAGACCTTATCGAGAGAAGCCGTAAAGGCTTCTGAAAGGGCTGCCGCCCTGAGCGGGGTGCTATACGGCAAAGACCTTGTACCGCCAAGACGTTATGCGGCATTTATACCGCAAAGACATCTGTGTAGGCTTCGGTTGGGTCCGGCCACGGGCTGTTCTGGGCGAACTCCACGGCTTCCGCCACCTCTGTCTCGACCTCGCTGCGGATCTGCTCCAGCGTCTCTTCGGCCACGCCGCGCTCGATGAGCCGCTGGTGCAGCACCGCCAATGGCTCATGGGCGCGTTGTGCGTCAATCTCCTCGGGGGTACGGTAGGTCTCCAGGTCGCCCGCCATGTGACCGGCCAGACGATAGGTAATGCCCTCGATGAACGTAGGGCCTTGGCCGGCGCGGGCGCGGGCCGCCGCCTCGCTGACCGCGTGGTGGACTATCTCCACATCGTTGCCGTCAATCTGCACACTCTCCATCCCCCCATATGCCCTGGCGAAAAGGTAAAGCTCTTCGACCGACGAGGTGCGGCTGATGGGGGTCATCTCGGAGTAGCGGTTGTTCTCACAGTAGAAGATAATAGGCAAGCGCCACTTGGCAGCCATGTTGAAGGTCTCGTGGAGCACCCCTTGAAAGAGGGCGCCATCGCCGAAGAAAGTGATGGCGATGCGGTCCTCGCCGCGCAACTTGGCGGCCAGGGCCATGCCCGCGGCATGGGGCACCTGTGCGCCGACGATGCCGTTGGCGCCCATCAGGCCCAGCGATGGGTCCACGAAGTGCATGGAGCCGCCCTTTCCCTTAGCAAAGCCGTCGGCCCGGCCCAAAACCTCGGCAATGGCCCGCTTCGGGTCCATCCCGCGCGCTAATGAGTGATGATGGCCGCGGTAGGTACAGGTCAGATAGTCATCAGGCCGGAGGGCTGCGGCGGCGCCCACAGCGTTGCCTTCGTGACCGATGGCGGTATGCATGGCGCCGCCGATCTTCCCAGACTCGGCCAGCTCCAGCAACGACTCCTCAACCCGCCGGATCAGCACCATTTTGCGGTACATTTGGGTCAATTCGTCGTTGGAGAGGGTGCTAGCCTCCACTGCCGTCGCCGCTTGGGATGAAGGGGCGCCGGCTTGGATTGAAGTCGTCATGAATCGTCCTTCCTTCGCATGCTCGACCGTAGGGGCCGATTTTTCCAGCCTGCATCCGGCGCCCCTACGACTTATCTCAACAACTTTCACCTGCCCAGACGAGCGCGATGGTAGATTATACCATAGTACCCTGGCAATCTGGCATAATCTGTGGGCAAGCACACGAGGAGAAAGGGATTGTGCGCGGCTGCGCCAAGGCGCGGATGGGCCAGCGGAGGGCCGGGAACTTTACAGATGGTCGAAGCGGGTGGTATTCTTTCGCCAACATACCCGATCGGGTCTTCTGTAAGACTACCTGCCGCTCGGAGGAACTCATGTCTCGTGAACCTGGCAGCAACCCGACAGGGGTCGCGCCGGCCAACGGCCGCCCTGTGAAGCCTGTCTCCCAACATCTACCCCGCTCCACCCAAGCCGTCCATGCCGGCGAGCGCCGCTTCCGCTCGCACAACAGCCTGACTGTCCCCATTGTTCAGACGGCGGTCTACACCTTTGCCGACACGGCTGCGCTTGCCGCCTATGTCGAGGAGCGCATGTTTTGGGAGGAGCCGGAACGAGAGGAATATGGCCGTTACGGCAATCCGACCGTGCGCGCCGTGGAGGCCAAGCTGGCGGCATTGGAGGGGGCGCAGGAGGCCATGCTGGTCAGCAGCGGCATGGCCGCAGTCACCTCGACGCTGCTGCTCATGCTCGCCAGCGGCGACCATATGATCCTAGCCGACCAGTGCTATCACAACACCCTGGCGTTCTGTGTCAAGCTGCTCAAACGCTATGGCGTCGAGTGTACCGTCGTCCCCTGTGGCGACTATGAGACGCTGGAGGCGGCGATCCGGCCCAACACCAAGGTCATCTTCGCCGAATCGCCCTCCAACCCCTTTATGCGCTGCATGGACTATGAGCGGCTGGTGAACATCGCCCAACGCCACCAGATCAAGACGGTGGTAGACACCACCTTTGCCACACCGCTCAACCTGCGCGCGCTCGACTACGGGGTGGACCTGGTGCTCCACAGCGTCACCAAGTACCTGGCCGGCCACAACGACGTGCTGGCCGGCGCGGTGGCCGGCAGCTATGAGATGGTGACGCCCCTGCGCCAGGCCCAGGCGACGCTGGGCTGCATTGTAGACCCCCATGCCGCCTATTTAATCCTGCGCGGCCTCAAGACCCTGGCGCTGCGCATGGAGCGCCACAATGCCAATGGCCTGGCTGTAGCGCGCTTTCTGGAGAACCACCCCAAGGTGCGCCGCGTCTGGTATCCGGGCCTGGAGAGCCACCCCGACCACGCGGTGGCGGCGGCGACCCTGCGCGGCTTTGGCGGCGTTGTTTCCTTTGAGATTGATGGCGACGGGGAACGCGCCCATCGCTTCATTGATGCGCTCCGCATCCCTACGGTCGGCCCCAGCCTCGGCGGGGTGGAAAGTCTGATCAGCCCGCTGTCGCTGATCGGCTACGCCGACCTGCCCCCAGAGGAGCGTGAGGCGCTCGGCATCAGCGATGCGCTGGTGCGCTTCTGTATCGGCATTGAGGAGACCGACGACCTGCTGGCCGATCTGGCGCAGGCGCTGGAGCAAATCTGACGGGTACCAAGCGCCCGTTTTAGGCTAGCTCGTGTTCGGTATAGGAGACGACCGAGACCTCGCTCTGCAAGCTGGTCAACCGCCTCAGCATCGCCACAATCTGATCAGTGACTTTGCCGGAAGTAAACGGCTCATGGCAATCGCGGTAGATTTCGGCCGGCACATGTTTGACGACGACAACCGTATCTCCCTCCAGAATATATGGGATGGTCGCCTCGCCGGACGCCAACGCGCCGTCGCATACTGGACACCTACGATTTCCGCGTTCGCCAGTCATTTTCCCACCCATCAGAGGAGGGCGAATACACCGTCACAACAAAGATTCGATCATTAGCCTCATCATATGTTCCCTGGTTATGTTCCCTGGTTAATCTTGTCTCACTTTCATCACCGTTGCAATTGCCTAAGAGCGCGCTGCAGCGCCAGAGCTACCCTTCCGCTTTGGGGAGGCGCTACTGCCGGCCGGCTTCGACTTGGCCGTTTTGGTCTTCCCCTTGGATGCTGTGCGCCTGGCCGGTGTATCACCATTGGTCGCCGCAGACTTAACTGTGGTCTTGGTGGTACGCTTGCGGCCAATCGTAGACTTGCCCGCGGCAGCCTTCTCGGCCAGCCAGCCGATGGCCTGCTCCAGGGTCACCGTCTCCGGCTCGATCCCCTTGGGCACACTGGCAAAGGCGCTGCCATGTTTGACATAGGGGCCATAACGCCCACGCATCACCTGCACCGCGCCGCCCTCTGGGTGCTCGCCTAATTCTTTGATCACCCCACGCCCGCCGCCACGAGCCGGAGCAGCCGCCAGTAACTCCAGCGCCCGATCCAGCTCAATCTCCAGCACATGGTCCTGGCCCTTCAGGCTCACAAAGCGCCCATCGTGGACCACATAGGGACCGAAGCGACCCACGCCCGCCTGCACCGGCTTGCCCGTCTCCGGATGCTCGCCCAGCGTGCGCGGCAGGCTGAGCAGGCGCAGGGCTAAGTCCAGCGTCACTTCATTGGGCGACATGCCCTTGAGCAGGCTGGCCCGCTTGGGCTTGCCCTGGGACTCCTCGTCTTCGCCAAGCTGGACATAGGGGCCGTAAGGGCCGGTCTTGAGCAGCACCGGCTGGCCGGTCTCCGGGTCCTCGCCCAGCCGCCGGGGGCCGTCGCTCTTCTGGCTCAAGAGCAGCGTCACCAGCTCCTCCGAGAGATCGGCAGGGGGCAGGTCGGGCGGCAGGCCGGCGGTCAGCCGGTCGCCGTTCTGCTCGCGAGCCACATAGGGGCCAAACTGGCCGATACGCACCTCGGCGTTCAGCCCCTCCAGGTCTACGGCGCTGACCACCCGCGGGTCAATGAGCGCCTCCTTGGTCCGCACCTGGTTCTCCAGCCCGTTATCGCCCTGGAAGAAATCGCGCAGATAGCGCAGCCAATCCATCTCGCCGGCTGCGATATCGTCAAGCTGTTGCTCCATCTGGGCAGTGAACTTCAGGTCTACCAGCTCCTCGAAATGGTCTTCCATCAGCTTGGTCACGGCAAAGGCGGTAAAGGTCGGCACCAGCTCTTTGCGCTGCTTAAAGACGTAGCCCCGCTCTTGGATCGTATCAATGATGGTGGCGTAGGTGCTGGGGCGACCGATCCCCTCGGCCTCCAGCGCCTTGACCAGCGTCGCCTCGGTGTAACGCGCCGGCGGCTTGGTCTCATGGCCGACCGCCTCCAGCTCACGGCAGTCCACCACCTCATCCACCGCCAATGGCGGCAGCGGCGTATCCTGGCTCTCCAGCGCCGCCTCCGGGTCATCGGACCCCTCCACATAGGCCCGGAAGAAACCGGGGAAGAGGACGGTGCGCCCGCTGGCGCGGAAAACCGCATCCTCCACCGTAATGGCGGCGGTCGTCAGGCGCAGGCGCGCGTTCGCCATCTGGGTCGCCACCGTGCGCTTCCAGATTAGGTCATACAGCCTGGCTTCAATGCCGGAAAGCGGGAGCTGATCCACCGGCAACATGCGGTCGCCTGCGGGCCGGATGGCCTCGTGAGCCTCCTGGGCGCTCTTGGCCTGGGTTCTGTAGCGGCGCGGCTGGGGCGTCAGAAACTCCTGGCCGTATAGCTCGACGATCCGCCGCCGCGCGGCGGTAATTGCCTGGTCGCTCAGGTGAACCGAGTCGGTGCGCATATAGGTGATGTAGCCGCTCTCATAGAGCGACTGGGCAATACGCATGGTCTCCTTGGCGCTCAGGCCCAGCTTGCGGTTGGCCTCCTGCTGGAGGGTGCTGGTGGTGAAGGGCGGGGCCGGCGAGCGAGTTGTTTCCTTCTCCTCCAGCCCGCTGACTCGCCAGAGGCCGCGCAGCAGCCGATCACGCAGCCGCTCGGCCTCGGCCTGGTCCAGCAGCAGCACATGCTTATCTGCCGCGACTTGGCCGGTGTTCTCATCGAAGTCGCGGCCTGAAGCCACCCGCACCCCGCCTACTGAAACCAACTCGGCCTCAAAGCGGTGGTCAGGGCGGTCGGGGCGCTTGTTGAGCAGCGCCTTCAGGTCCCAATAGGCGCCGGAGTGGAAGGCGCGGCGCTCGCGTTCGCGCTGCACCAGCAGCCGCACGGCGACGCTCTGGACGCGGCCGGCAGAGAGCTTGGGCGCGATCTTCTTCCAGAGCAGCGGCGAAACCGTGTAGCCCACCAGCCGGTCGAGGATGCGCCGGGTTTCCTGGGCGCGCACTAGGTTCTGGTCAATGTCCCGCGTTTCATTGAGCGCGTGCAGAATGGCCTCGCGTGTGATCTCATGAAAGACCATCCGGCGCACTGGCACCTTGGGCTTGAGCACCTCGCTCAAGTGCCAACCGATGCTCTCCCCCTCGCGGTCTTCGTCGGTGGCGAGGATCAGGGTGTCCGCCTTCTTGAGCTGCTCGCGGAGCTGGCTGACCACCTTTTTCTTGCCCGCGGGGATCACATAGAGCGGCTCAAAGTCCTTTTCGACATTCACGCCCAACCGTGACCAGGATTCGCCCTTGTATTGGGCCGGTATCTCACTGGCCGAGGCAGGCAGGTCGCGAATGTGGCCCATGCTTGCCTCGACATGGTAGCCTGGGGGCAGGAAGCTGCGGATGGTCCTAGCCTTGGTAGGCGACTCAACAATGACTAATTTGGTCATGAATCAACAGTCCAATCTGCCTAATCGGGCCAAACCACTCTCGGCGAACCGGCCGCCGAATGCCCTGGCCTTATGCGACAGGCTATTATAGGCACAACTGCCTGGATAGACAATATACGTCTGATGGAACCATACTGGACAAAATTCAACAAAACAGAACCAACAACAGAACCAATAACAGAACCAATAAAAACGAGATCACATTGGCAGTTTACAACCGCCCGGACCCCGTGTTACAACTAGACGCACGAAGTCTGGCGAAAGTACGATATGAAAATACGATGTGAAAGTACAATGTAGCCACATCGTTCCATCCGTACAAACAGGATAGCCGGTGGAGTCACAAGCTGAAATCACCATAAGCGCCTATGCCAACACCCCACGCCCACGTTTTCTGCCACATCCGCCATTGGCTCCCCGCGCTGGGCTTGATCCTGGCGCTGTTCATGCCGGCTGTCGCTCATGCCGATGCGACCACCGTGACCCGCATCGCCCTGAACCGGCCCGCAACGCCCTGCGCCGACCACTTTGTGCCCTATGTGCTGGACCACATCACCACCACCGCCGACGGCATGATCCGTATGTTCGAGGCCAACGGTTCCGGCCTGGCCGCCGGCGACCTGGACAACGACGGCGACCTGGACCTGGTGCTGGGCGGCTATGAGGGCAGCGACCATATCTTCTGGAATGAGACGGGCGAACAGGGCGCCGGCTTTGCCTTCCGCAAAGCTGTGTTGAGCGACGGCTACACCCGCATGGTGACGCTGGTAGATGTGGACGGCGACGGCTGGCTGGACATTGTGCTGACGCGCAGCACGGGCGGCATCAATTACTTGCGTAACATGGGCGCTCATGAGGAGGGCTTTCAGGATGAGAGCGACCGGCGCAACGGGCCAATCCGTTTCCGCCGCGAGGTGCTGCCGGGCGTCTCCCGGCCGGCCACGGTGATCAACTGGGGCGATCTGGACGCCGACGGCGATCTGGACTTGGTGACGGGCAGCTACGACGCCGGCCTGCTCACCGACCTGGGCAACAGCTATCTTCTGGGCGGCGGCGGGGGCATCGTCTACTACACTCGCACAGGGCAAACCTTTGTCCGCACCGGTCTGGCGACGACGGCGCAGGCCATGGCGATCCTGCTCCACGACCTGGACGGCGATGGGCGCAGCGATATTGTCGTGGGCAACGACTTTGCCGAGCCGGACCGCATCTGGCTCCAGCGGGAGGGAGGATGGGAGGAAGCGACCCCCTTTGCCGCCACCACCCACAGCACCATGAGCCTGGACCTGGGCGACGCCGACAACGATGGGCGGCCAGAGCTATTTGCCTCCGATATGAAGCCCTACGCCGCCGACCCGGCGACTCAAGCCGCCTGGGCGCCGCTCATGGCCGCCATGGCCGACGAGCACCACCCGGAAGGCGACCGCCAGATCATGGAGAACACCTTCCAAGTCTGGACTGGACCCGCCGCCTATGCCAACCTGGCTGCATCCTGGGGAGTGGACGGCACCGGCTGGAGCTGGTCGGCCAAGTTCGGCGACCTGGACCGCGACGGCTATTTGGACCTCTATGTGGTCAACGGCATGATCGAGGAGCGTATGTTCGCCCACCTGCCCAATCATGAGCTGGTGGAGGCCAACCAAGCCTTCCGCAACAACGGCCAGGGGCGCTTTGTGCGCGCGCCGGAATGGGGCCTCGGCTCCACCTACAGCGGGCGGGGGATGGTCATGGCTGACTTCGACCTGGACGGCGACCTGGACATCGCGGTCAATAACCTGCGCGCGCCGGCCCAGCTCTTCGAGAACCGGCTCTGTGGCGGGCGCAGCCTCCAGGTGGACTTGCGCTGGCCCGCGGCGCAAAATACCCACGCCATCGGCGCCCGGCTGGCGCTGCGCACCAGCCGCGGCGTTCTTTACCGAGATGTACGCGCCGCCAGCGGCTATCTCTCCGGCGACCCCGCCCGCGTCCACTTCGGCGTGCACACCGGCGCAGAGCTAGGCCGGTTGGACATCCTCTGGCCGGATGGGGCGCGCAGCACGGTGACAGACCTGACGCCGGACCAGTTGATCATTATCGAGCGCGAAGAGTAGGCTACCCCCGGAGCGACCTTGCGGTTCATGCGCTCCTCCGCTATCATTGCAGCTATGAAGAGCCGTGCCCTCTTGACGGAAGCGCGCCACCGCGCCCTGGACATTCTACATAGATGCGTGACCCCTCACGGCTTCCGCGCCTCCGCCCTGGCCGCAGGCTACCCACAAGTCTGGGCCAGGGATAGCGTCATGACCTTTCTGGGCAGCGTCGCCGCCGGGGACCGCGAGCTGATCGAGACGGGCCGCCGGTCGCTGGAGACCATGAGCGCCCACCAATCGACGCGCGGGCTGATCCAGCTCAACGTCAACCCGGATACCGGCTACGTCAGCACCGAGAACGCAGGCGCAGTAGACGGCAACCTCTGGTACATCCTGGGCCACTATCTCTACTTCAAGCAGACTAATGACCTGGCCTTTCTCCAGCGCCACTGGCCCTGCATTGACAAGGCGCTGGTCTGGCTCTCCTACCAGGACATGAACGAGTGTGGCTTGTTGGAGATTCCAGAGGCGGGCAACTGGATGGACTTGCTGGC
This sequence comes from Caldilineaceae bacterium, assembly GCA_035574055.1. Classification (GTDB taxonomy): domain Bacteria; phylum Chloroflexota; class Anaerolineae; order Caldilineales; family Caldilineaceae; genus QEUY01. Next base: position 2,337 of record DATLZJ010000888.1, on the reverse strand, counting down.
CGTCCGCTACAATGTGCTCTACGACAACGCCCTTTATTACGCCGCCACCCTGGCCCACGCCGAGCTTGCCAAGCACCTGCCGGAGGGGACGCCGGTCTACCGATGCGAAGTGGACGCGGCGGGCATCCACGAACGCATCAACCTGCTCTTCTGGATTGACCGCTGCTGGGTCGCCACCCACTTCGCCGAGCACCTGGAGCGGCTCAAGAGCATCCGGCTAGAGTGGTTCATGCTCTACCACAACATGGGCACCATCTCCAGCCGGCCCTTCTACCTGCCCTGGGTCGCTTTCCGGGAATACGGCGACTGGTGCGATAGCCTGGGCAATGTGCTGGCGATCCTCACCGGCCTGGCCGACGGCCATCGCACCGAGCATATCCTGCGCTACATGCGCCAGGTGGGCATGGCCGAGCCATATCCGACCAAGGCCATCTACCCGCCAATCTACCCTGGTGAACCGAACTGGCGCGAGTATTACCGCAGCCGCAACTTGAACCTGCCCCACCAGTACCACAACGGCGGCATCTGGCCCATGATCGGCGGCCTGCATGTGGCGGCGCTGGTGCGCCACGGCTGGTATGGCGATGCCGAGGAACTGTTGGTCTCGCTGGCCGACGCCAATCGCCAGGGCATCAACCATGACTGGGAGTTCAACGAGTGGATGCATGGCGAGCGCGGCCACCCGATGGGATATGCCCAACAGGCGTGGTCTGCGGCCATGTACCTGGTGGCGGACCATGCCGTGCATACCGGCAACCTGCCGCTCTTTGATGATCTGCGCAAGGCCAAGCCGGCCTCTGCCGTCGCGGCAGAGGTGAACGATTTCTTTGTCCACGCCGGCGGCGGGCCGGTCTAGGCCGGCCCATCGCCCTCTGAACCATCTATTAAGCTAGCTATCGAGTTGGGGAGCAAAGGAGCACCGTATGCGCAAGATGCGAGTTTGGTCAATCCTAGTCTTGGTCCTGTTGCTGGCGCTGATGGCCGGCTGCACTGTGCCGCCGCCACCGCCGGCGGCAGCCCCCGCGGAGGAAGAAGCCGCAACCGGCGCCGAAGGCGGTGAAGCTGCGGCAGGCGAAGAAGAGACCACCCTCACCTGGGCGCTGTGGGGCAGCCCTGCCGAGGTCGCCACCCATCAGAAGGTCGCCGATGCCTTCATGGCCGAACACCCCAATATCCGGATCGAGATCATGGCCGAGCCGTGGAACGACTACTTCACCAAGATGCAGACCCTGTGGGCGAGCGGCGACTCCAGCCAGATCCCAGATGTGGCCTTCCTCTGGCCGACCCCGCGCTACGCCGCCGAGGGCGTGCTGGAGAATCTGGACCCCTACATTGAAGAGTCGGGCTATGACCTGTCGGACTACTGGCCGGCGCTGCTGGAATCGGCCTCGTACAATGGCAGCATTTACGGCTTCCCGCGCGATATCGGTCTGGAGGTGCTGTACTATAACAAAGACATCTTCGACGAGGCGGGCGTGGAGTATCCCGCTGAAGATTGGACCTGGGACGACCTGCTGGCCGCAGCGGAGCAGCTTACGGTCGTCGAGCCGAGCGGGCGCGTCGCCCGCTATGCGCTGGGCATGGAAGGCGGCAAGTACAGCCTTTGGGTCAACCAGAACCGGGGCAGCATCCTGGACGACATGCGCAACCCGTCCCAATGCACCCTGGACGAGCCGGAGGCGATGGAGGCCATCCAGTTCTTCGCCGACATGATGGAGAACAACTACGCCATGCGCGACGCCAACCTGAGCCAGGCGGGCGGCGACGCCGCGGTCTTCGCCAACGGCCAGGTCGCGATGATCATCCAGAACGCCAGCCGGGTCAGCCAGTTCAACCAGGCGGGCCTCAACTATGATGTGCAGGTGGTGCCGATTCCGGCAGACGGCCAGCGGGCGGCGAGCGCCGGCGGCGCGGCCTGGGTGATGAGCGCAGCCAGCGACGACAAGGAGGCCGCCTGGACCTTCCTGAGCTGGCTCCAGAGCACCGATGGCGGCCAGCGCATCTACACCGAGTCGGGCGAAATCTTCCCGGCGCTCCAGTCTACCGCCCGCTCGGATGCCTTCCTCCAGGCCGATGCGCCGCCGGAGAACCGCCAGGCCTTCCTGACCGAGGGCGAGAATGCCAAGGTCGGTCGCTTCGGCTACTTCCCAGAGTGGGACGAGTTGAACGGCTCGATCATTGACCCGGCGCTCCAGCAGATTTGGGCAGGCGAAGCCACCCCGGAAGAGGTGCTGCCGGCCCTCTGCGAGCAGGTGGACGCCTTCCTGGCCGACAACGGCTATCCGAAGTAATCTACGACGAGCTGTGTTACTATCCGAATTGACAATTGCGCCCAGG
>DATLZJ010000887.1:0-3221 GCA_035574055.1 Caldilineaceae bacterium | reverse complement strand
ATGATGCCCCTCCTGGGCGAAAACCGCTCCCTGGTGCGCCGCGGGCTGGCGCAGATGAACAGCAACCCGCGACCGGGACTTGCCGCGCTCATACAGCACGCCGACCTGCGCCCCGGCACGGTGGACGCCACGGCCATTTCGTTCCGGCTGGCCCCCCGCATCAATGCCGCCGGCAGGCTTGCCCACGCCAAACTGGCCTACAAGCTGCTGCGCACCGGCGACCCGACCGAGGCATATCTGTTGGCGGCGCAGCTCGAGGAGCTGAACAACAGACGCCGGTCCTTGACCGACCAGGCCCAGGCAGAGGCCGAGGCGCAGCTCGCCGCCCAGCTTGAGCAAGACCCGCCCCTGCTCTTTGTCCATAGCCCGAATCTGCCGTCGGGCATTGTCGGGCTGGTGGCCGGCAAGCTGGCCGAGCGCTTTTACCGCCCGGCGGCGGTGGTCGAGATGGGCGCAGAGGAGGCGCGCGGCAGCGCCCGCAGCATCGCCGAGTTCGACATCAGCCGGGCATTGGATGAAGTGAGCGACCACCTGGTGCGCCACGGCGGCCACAGCCGCGCCGCGGGGTTTACCGTCAAGAGCGCCGGGCTGGCTGCTTTCAAAGAGGCCCTGATGGAGGTGGCTGAGCGCGAGCTGGCGGAACGGAGCGCATTGCGCCCGACGTTGATCATTGACGCCGAGATCAGCATGGATGAGGTCAACTGGGGGGTGCGGGACCAGTTCGCCCGGCTGGAGCCGACCGGCTATGACAACTGGCCGCCATTGCTCTTGAGCCGCAATGTGCGCGTGCGCGAGGCGCGCGGCGTCGGCGGGGGCAAGCACATGCGCTTGGTGCTGGACAGCAACCCCCACAGCCCGGTGTTGGACGCCATTGCCTTTCAACAGGGGGAGTGGGTGGGACGGCTCTATGAAGGCCAGCGGATTGATGTGGTCTACCAGGTGGAAGCCAATGAATGGCAGGGCCGGCAGTATCTCCAGCTCAATATCCAGGACTTGCGGCTCGCGGGCCAGGGGCCGGCGCCGGAGTTACACGCCGCGCCGGCGAACGGCTAGGCGGCAGGAGGACGCATGGGGCGACATCTATCTATCCCGCTGCGCATCGGCATCTTGTTTGGGCTGATCGGTCTGGCGCTCACCGTGGTGGGCATTGTGCGGGGCAATGTGCCGGCGAACCCGGCCAGCATCGGTATGGCGCTGCTGATCGGCGGCGGCGTCTGGTTTGTGGTGAGCTGGGCGGTGGCGACGGCTGCCGTGGATGTGGAGCGCGACCTGGCCGAGGAGCCGGATGATGGCGAGGAACATGATCCGGCGTCCCCGTGATCATGCCTGTGATCAGGAGCGCAACCGCGACAGCCACGCTATGCAGCGCGTTTGGCGTTTGTCCTGAATAGGAGCTGTGAAACAACCATGAGCGCACCTTTTGGCCCGTTCGCAGTTCGTACCCACTACCGCAAGGCCATCGCCGCCTTGCTGGCTGCGCTGCTGTTGGCGGCCGCGCTGGTCCAACCGGCGCGGGCGGCGCCGCCCGCGCCAGCCGTTGAGTTTGGTTGTCAGGGCGGCGTCTGCCAATTTCAGCTCAACTTAGGCCCAACGGCGGATCTACAGCCTAGCGGTGTGGCCGTCTGGCTCAAGTTCCTGGAGATGGGGCTGCGCCCATTGCCCGGCGGCGCCCGCCTCCAGGTGCAGGAGGATGTGACCTTCTCGCTGCCGTTGGGGACCTTCGTACTGCCCGATGCCGACCTGGTTTTGGAGTTTGGAGACGGGGGGAAGATCGCCTCGATCCACGGTACGACGGCGCTGCCGATGCCCACGCTGGGACTGTTCGACACCTTCCAATGGGTCACGCCGGCCCGGATTACGGTGGCCTACGATGTGGGCGCAGCGCTGCCTGCCGTAGATGCGCCGATTGCCGCCGATCACCACTACCTCTACTTTGATGTGGAGGCCGGGTTACACGCCATCATGCCGGAGGGCGTCGAGCTGACGGCGCCGGCGGGCCAGCAGGCGACGTTACTGGTGGATGTGACCCAGCCGGTGATCTATATTGACGGGGATGTTCACCTGCGCTATATGAGCGGCCTGGCCTTTGTGCGCGAGCTTGTGGCTCCCGCCGGCGGCTTCGACTGGCTGCCGCCAGGTATTGGGTTGCCCCAGCAGATTGACCTGAGCGTCAACGGCGCGGTAGGCCGCGGGGTTGCGCCCAGCCTGGAGATGAGCGCGGACTACCGGTTGGAGGCCGGTATGGTGGGCCAGTGGCTTCGGCTAGAGGAGCCGCTGCTCGAGGCCAGCGGCCAGGTGGTGCTGACGCGGGATGGGCTGCTGCTGGCGGGCCAGGCCCAGTCGGTGTTGGCGCCGGCCACATGGGGAGACGGCAGGCTCATCGCCGAAGTCTACATCCCCTTTGCCCATGTACAGGAGCCGTATGCGCAGCTTGATACGGCACAGGCCGCGCCGGATGGCATCCCTAACCAGGACAGCGAAGCGCCTTTGCACAAGCCGGCGGCGACAGCGCCTGAGTCTGAAACTGAGCCTGAGCTTGCATCTACGCCGGCTACCGGCGGGCAAGACTGGCTGCCTAGCGCCGAGACCGTGGTGGAGGCGGCGCAGACAGGCTATGCGCGTATCGCTACAGGCGCAAGCCAGGGCTATCAGTGGATGGAGCATGGGCTGGCGAGCGGCTGGCGTTTGACCACCGGCCAATTCTGTGCCGTTGCCGGCGCTGTGACCGGCTCGGTCCTGGGCCGCTGCCCTGCGCCGCTAGCGGACAAGGTGCAGGACGGGGGGCAAGACGAGGCGCAGATCGCCCGGGCCGGAACCCAATAAGCTCAACCTTCACCAAGACCAACCCCGGAGAGACGATGCAAGGAACAAGTGATCAGGCGGCGCTCCTGCGCCGGGTGCAGGCTGTGTTGCTGGACATGGACGGCGTGCTCTATGTGGGCAACCGGGCGCTTCCCGGCGTGCAGGAGTTTTTGGACTATCTGGACGCCAGCGGGCGGCGCTGGCTCTGCGTCACCAACAATTCCAGCCGCACCTCGGCAGCCTTTGCCGAAAAGCTGGCCGGCATGAACATTCATGTCGCGCCGGAGCATATCTTGGGCAGCGCCGTCGCCACGGCTAGCTGGCTGGCCCAGCAAGCACCGCCAGGCGCAAAAGTGCTGGTGATGGGCGAGCCGTCGCTGCGCAACGCGGTGGCAGACCAGGGCTTCACGTTGGTGACC
>DATLZJ010000886.1:0-5235 GCA_035574055.1 Caldilineaceae bacterium | reverse complement strand
CATAGAAGAGGTCCCGGCACGCCTGGCGCACCCGCGTCTCCAGCCGGAACGGCGATTCCGCCGTCAACTTAAAGGCCAGCGGCACTGTCAGCCGCGTCTTATAGAGGTCGGCCACATCGTAGACGAACGAAAGCTGCTTGCCGGTATGGATGAAGCCCAGGCCGGGCGAGTAGCCCGCCGAAACAATCGCTGCATGACACAAGCTGTTGAGACAAGCATTCGCCGCTGAGAGCGCCCGGTTGATCGGGTCGCCGGCCTGCCACCGCTGCCGGTCATAGCTGCGCCCAAACCAGAGCACCCCATACTGCCGGCTTGCCTCGGCATAGGCGCGGCGCACCCGCGCCCCCTCCATCCCCCGAATCTGCGCCAGGGTCAGCTCATCCGCCAACTCCTCGTCAAAGCGAAACTGGTACATGCGCCGCACAACTGCCAGCCGCTTGGCCGGGTCGCTCACCAACTCCGCCTGGCGGATCAGCCGGTAGCCCTTGCGCGTCTCCCCCACCCCCTGGGCATAGAAGCGCACCCCCTGCTCCCCGCACCACGCGACCAGACAGCCATTGTCGGCCAGCGTCTTGACCGCCTCATGGGTGATGGCAGTGCCCGGCCCCAACATGAGCACGGCCAGCGACGCCGCCGGGATCATCACCCGCCCTTCCTTGTCAAAAAACTCCACCGCCTTCGCGGTTCGCTCAATTCGGCCATGCTCCAGGTAAAGATAGCTCAGCCCATCGCGTAGCTTGGGCAACTCATGCAAATCATGGATGCGCATGGCCCCACCCCTACCGCATCGGCGCCAGCGATAGCAGCCCAAAGCCAAAGGCCTTACCACTGCCGATGCCGCTTGCCACCGCCTCCGCCAGACGCGCCCCATCCGTCACCTGGAGCACCCCCTCAAAAAGCACACTCAGCAACTTAAGCCGGTGAATCGCGTCGTCCAACCGTTCCTGTTGCTGGGCCGTGGCCGAAACCAGCCGGAAACCGTGCGTCTCGCCCTTGCGCGCCAGCCAAGCCAACTGCTCCTCAGGCTTGTACAGCCCCACCCGCTTCCCCTTCTCCAGCCCACGCGCTAGGCTGCGGCTCAACTTTTGGGTAGGATTGGCGCGCAGACGGAAGGCCAAAAGCTGCCCTGCTCGCAGATGCAGGTCAAACTCCTTGAGGGCCGGGTTCTCCCCGTTGGCGTGCGGGTCCAGATAGCCGCTTGTCTCCGCCAGCCAGCCCCAGTCCGGGCACAGGTGAGACTGGACCAGCAACTGGAGAGCGCCTGTGCGCGGCTGCGCGTCTACCCGGAACAACACCCGTTCAGCCTGCTCGGCCAGCTTCTCCGGATAGGCGCGCAGGATCGTGCGGTGCATCTCATAGGGCCGCGCTAGCTCACGCTGCACCTGCCGGCTGCGCGGGTTGAGGATCAGACGAGATAGGTACATGGGGTAGCCTCCTCGGCGTCCCCCCCTTCGAGGGGCTGCCAGAATGGCGGTGGGGCAATGAAAGCTGTCCGCACCTTCCGTAATCGAAACGAGCGCGCTGCAAACGAAATGGGCACGTCACGACGCATTTCAGCGCCCTGGGCGTCATCGAACACCACACGCAGTTGTGTGAGACGCCGATATTCAGCAAGACGCCGGCCTAGCCAAGGGTAGGACTGAAACGCCCCCTCCAGGTCGGTGTCCAGCAATCCGTCTTTGAGGAAAGGAAGCGCAGCCGGCGGGCAGGATTTTCGACCGAGAAAGAGACTCCAGACAGGATGGCGTAACGCGTTCTGAAGTGTCTGCAACAGGTCTCGATCCGGCGATTCAAGTCCAACCAAGAACGCCGCATCGCTGAGTAAGTAACGCGTCGAAATCGTTGCATTGCTCGTTGGCTTGGTGAGCGCCGTCTGCCACTCGCGCAGGATCGATCCTTCCCGGTCTACGCGCACGCCCATGCGTAAGCTAGCAAGGTCTGTAACGTCCGCCGCGCGGGAGCGCCCCAGAGCGGCACAGAGTAATCCAATGATGCCGCTCTTGGATGGCTCGCGACCTGTATCGCGCACGGAAAAATGACTTTGTGTGCCCCACGCTTGTAGCGGCGCAACACAGCGTAGCAACAGCGTCGGCATCATCCTACTCCTTGGGCAGCGCGCTGGAGATGGTCGCCAGCCAATTGGAAAGCCTGTCTTGCCGGTAGGGTTTGAGCGCATTCAGCGTATCGGCATGTTGTTTAACATGCACAGCAACTGCGTTGATCTGGGCATCATCATAGAAGGAGGTCAATGCAGCCCAATATGCGTCCAGTGCAGCGATAGAGGGTTGCAGATAGCCAGAGTCATGGCCGGGGCGGACAGGGGTCTCGAATGCATTCACCAATGACCAGCTCATACCATCGCTGCGGGCCACGGCCAGCGCCAGGTCGGTCGGCGATTGGGCGGCGAAGGCGTTCTGCTTGCCTGTGGGAATGGCGTTGAGCGCAGCGCGCACAAAGGCCAGCACCGTGCGCTGTGCCAGCGCAACATCGTTATCCAAATTCTTGCGTAGCTGGTCAAAGTCAATGCGCGCATAACGATAGAAGCAGGCGCTGTTGAAGCCGGTAAAGCCGACCATCCCCGCTCCCGCCTCTTCGTCCTGTAGCAGTTCATCCACTGCTGTGTAATAGTCCATCTCCATCTGGACCCGGTGGGTGGAAATGGCATGAGCAACCTGACAAGCAGCGTCAATATTAAGCTCAGGTTTGTCTGCCAACATGCGCCCAAAGAGAGCAATATCGGGGGCGCTGGTGCGCTCTTTGGTTGCTTTGATGATCTCCTTGACCAGCCCATCCAGCAACTTGGCTCGCGCCTTTTCCTTCGCCTCCACCAAACTATCCCACTGCGCCAGTAAATTGCTGACAATCAGCTCGACTTCTGATGGACTGTAAAAGAGAAGGACGCTGGTCTTTTCTGGATTCTTAGCGTCCATCTTGCCTGCATAAGCGGTAGTGAAAGCAACCGCAATCTCCCTGGCCTGGTTCTCTGCCTTGCCTGCCTCGACCAGTTGTTTGACCAAGGGACGCGTCAACCATTTGGACCGTTGCCCCGGTTCAGCTTGCGTCAGTTCTGCGAACTTCGGCTCCTTGCGGATAGCACGCTTGAGCGCCTGTGACGAGATGCGGGCGCGGCGATGGCCGCCAAACTCACAGTCCTTCGGGCTGTTGGTGTCATCACGGTTGAGGTTGGAAGGGCCAAAGCTTTGAAGTAGGTGAAGCTCAACGAACATGGTAGGCCTCCTGATGGAATGTGATCCTTGTGGAATGTGAGAAGTATGGAATGGTTGAACGCGCCTATCCGGTCAAGCTGCATGAGCGCGGGTCTATCTATGTGATTGTCTGCACTAGCGCCGCCAGAACCCTTGCGCCCACCGGCGTTGAACCTCAGGGCGGCGGTCGTGCCTGCCCCAATCCATCACGTCGTAGAGCAGCCGCTGCCAATGGACAGGGGTTTCCTCTCGCGCCCGCAAATACCCAATCGCTTGTCGCAAGTGAAAGGCAAGATCGTCGGGATGGGCATCCAATAACGCAATAAAGCGGCGCTCGACCGCCTCACGACCGCTGTCTCCTGCCTGTGCAACCGTGCGCGCAAAATGCTCACCCAGATTGCCCGTAGTTGTAGACTTGGGGTGAAGCGCAAATAGAGCGGCGATGAGATAGTAGCTCTGCTCATCCCAACGGCTGATTCGCTCCGGTAAGAGCGGCAGCAGATAACGGTGCATCTCTGGGGCCATGCTACGTGGCTGCCCCAAACCACGTCGCAGATGGGCCATTGCAGCGCGGTTTTCCTGCAAAGAGCCCAACAGAAGGATCAAGGGATGGCCGCTCGCTTTGGCGTCGCCAGAATCGGCCAGCGAATCCGCAGCTACAAGAATGGTTTGCTCAGTCATGGGGTAGGCTCCTGAATCGGTAGGCTGTAGAGCAAGGGTAGACTTTTGTGAAGCGAAGCGGCCAGGGCCGCGCGTCCATGCACATCGGCCTTGAGGCTGCGGCCCTTATCGGGCGTGTATTGATGGATGAGGTCAAACGCGGCAAAAGCGGCGTCGCGTACCTGCCTTTGCCAACCGATGAGCGCGTCATCTCGTTCAGCCGGCAACCTGACCATAAAGGATTGATAGGGTACATCGAGAGCGGCCCAATAGGCGCGTTCGACGCCGCTGTGTTGAACCCAGCCGTTGATTTCGTCCTCAGCGACCTTTTTGATGGCAGTAGGCGCATGTAAGTGGATGCCGTAGCTCCGCCAACTGACCTGTTCGGGCTGGGCGAGGTGCAAATGCATACCGGCCACGCGCACCGCGCGGAGCAGGTCGCGGGCGACTGTTTCTGCCGTCGCAAGGGCAGATGCAAGACGACGCACCAGGTTGGTGTCCGCTAAGTAATCGGTGGGGAGTGGTAGCGTTTCATGGCGTGCAAACAGCATTTTTCCGCGGTTCTTAGCAAGACCCAGAGCCAGATAGTGGTAGGTTTTCTCTTTCGGCAGATAGATGGCGTCCTCCAACTCCTGTATAAGCAGAGCGAGCCATCGGAATGCTGCCGGCGCACGAGTTCCATCCTCATCAAGACTCCCAAAGCTGAAGAGTGCTGCACTGTCGCGCCAGAGCGCTTTATCCTCGTCAAACCGCAGGGGGAGTATCCCGCTTTGCTTGCTGGAGAAATAAAGCTTCTGAGGATCACTATCGTCATCACTCAAACGCAGCCCCGGCCCCAATTTGTAGTCGGCGACCACCACATCCCCCCCTTCGGTTCGTCGCGGATAGAGGAATGGGCGACGGCTTTGCCAGGTAAGGTAATCAAGTAAGCCGTTGGGGGACGTGCGAGCATCTGCAAACGGGTTCTCTTGTTCCCAAGAAGGCGCATCGCCGTCGGTGTGCCGGAAAAAGAGCTCCTGTGGGTAAGCAGGCATGTTGAGCAGTAGCGTCTCTTTGAGGGTATCGCCGCGGACAAAAAATACCACTCCATTCGCACAGGGTGCGTCGGTATGTTTCTCCTCAATTCCGCTTAACCCGCCCAAGCCAAATGCTTGTAATGTAACCACCGCCTGTGCAGCTTGGCCGGGCGAAAAGCTGAATCCTGTAGCCTCTCCGTCATGGTCAAAATGTTGATCGTGCAAAAATCCAACACCATATTTCAGGCTAACGACAGATTTCGGTTGTACGCGCGGATCATCCACTTGATAGAAAGGGCGCTCAGGATGAAACAAGTCAAAGCGGTGTCGCCACTGGTCAAAGTAGGCGTCTA
>DATLZJ010000885.1:0-3330 GCA_035574055.1 Caldilineaceae bacterium | reverse complement strand
TGGGCGGTGGGGTCGGCGTCGGTGTTGGCGGCGGGGTGGGGGGCGGCGTGGGCGGCGGCTGGCCGAAGACCTGGAGCTGGTAGTCGGCGTCGTTGCCCAGCAGGTTGGAGTTGTATTGAGTCACCTGCACAAAGTAGTCGCCCGTGCTAGACGCCACAAACTGGAGCGTGGCTCCGCCGCCGCTGCCGGCGTCGTCGTTGCGCTGCAAGACCGTCCTGCCGTCACGGTCGTAGAGCGTCAGCACGGTGTCGCTGTTCACCCCTAGGTTGGAGGTCTGAATGGTATAAGTGCCGCCGGCCACTGCCGGGATGCGCACCCAATCCTGGTCGCCCAGGCTGTTGTTGAGCGGGTCGGCGCAGAAGTTGTGGCCCTGGGCCGAGCCGTCGGCAGCGATGGGGGCAGCGTCGCCGGGACCGTTGTCGCCGTTGTCCCCCTCGGCGTCATCCGGGTCACAGAAGCCCTCGTAGATGGCGAAGTCATATTGGGTGTTGGGGCCGGTGGCGACGGGGTTGGCATGGCGGATGCGCGCAAAGTAGACGCCGTTGGCGGGCGCTTCCCAGACGATGCGCGAGGCGCTGGTATAGCCGTAGTCGTCGTTCTGGGCGAGCTGACTCGCGCCGTTGGCGTCGTAGAGCTGTAACACCGTGTCCGAGGCAAAGGCCAGGTTGGCGGTCTGAAGCACATAGAGCTTGCCCGCCTGGGCCGAGAATTTCACCCAATCCTCGTCGCTGGCCGGGCAGAAGGCGTGAGTCTGCGGTGCAGCATCTACCGCTACCTCGCGGGCTTGGGCGGGGCTGTCGTCGTCCTCCAGCGCATCCGGCTGGCAGGCGGAGGCCGTCACCGAGAAGCTATAGTGGGCATTGGCCCCAAAGTAGTTAGGGTTCTGGTTGGTCAAGCGGGCATAGTAGACCTGGTCGGTGGTCGAGCTATAGGCGATCTGGGGCGAGCCGGTCGCCAGGGTGTTGTTGGCGGGCGCCTGGTCACAGGAGCTAAAGATGGAGACCACCGGCGAGACGTTGGCCCCAGGGTTGCCGGCGACGGCAAAGAAGCTCTCGCCCGCCTTGATGGAGAATTTCACCCAGTCCTCGTCATAGGGCGCCTGGAACAGGTGAGTCTGGGCTGTGCCGTCGGCAGTGATGTCGCGTGCGGCGGCGCAGCTTCCGTCCGGCTCATAGTCGTCGGTGAGGCCGGTGGTGCTGCTCAGGCGCAGGCGGTAGCCGGTGAGCGGCCCGGCGGGCGCGCTGTTCTGGGTGATGGTCGCCTGGCAGACGGCGCTGGCGGGCGCGTTCCAGACGAGGCTGATGGGCGCGCCGGGCTGGGCCACGCCGCATCCCGGCCCCAGCGTGAGCGAGGGCAGGGCGTGGGCGCCGATGTTATCAATCGCCAGGGTGTAGGTGACGCCGCCAAAGACGGTGAAGTTCACCAGGTCTGTATCCGGCTGGCTGTCATCGGTCGGGTGGCAGAGGGTGCGCTCCTGGGGCGCATTTTCGGCCAGGGGCTTGGCGGCGGTGTTGTCGTTCTCATAGCTGTCCGGCTGGCAGGCGACGCCCACGCAGACTTGCAATGACCCTAGATTGTTTTGGTTGTTTTCTTCAGTTACCGTGTCGTCCCGATCTACCCAGGCATAGACAATATGGTCGCAGTTTGCACCGGTGAAGGTATGGTCGCGGCTGGCACTGTAACTTCCCCCAGGTGGCAAACTTGGCACTCCAAGGAAATAGGACGGCTCCGTCGTTACTGTCGGTGGCCTGTCACTCGGATCGAAGTAAAAGTGGAGGAGCGACGGACCTGCACTCGTCGTGCCGTTATTCTTGACTATCACATTGATGGTTGCCTTCTCACCTGGGTCCGGCACGAGGGGCGTGATGCTGATCTCGACGACCAGGTCCGGCCCGGCGTTGGCGGCCTGGATGGGCGCACGCTCGCTCAGGGCGCGGGCCGGGCGCGCCGCCGCTCCCTGCCAGGCCAGCAGCAACGCGGCGACCAGCAGGGCTTGCAGGTGGATCGTTCGTCGGTGAACGCGTAGATTTCGGTTTTCGCTCATGGTCCTGTCTTCAAAGATGGGGCAAGGGACAGGCCCCTGCACCGTCTGCCGCGCGATTGCGCCGCTACGACTGCATCGCCACGATTACACCAGTACAATTGCACCGGTACTATTGCACCACTAGCGGCAAGTAGATCGGGATCGGATCGCCCTCGCGCCGGGGGATGGCGTGGATGCCCAGCCGGTCCTGGGCATAGAAGACGAGGCGGTAATCGCCCTCCTCGGTGAAGCCGTTGGTATAGGCAAAGGTGTAGCGGCCCTCCTGGTCCGGGTCCGGCTCCAGGCGAACCGTGGGCACGTTCAGGTTCAACGTGACGTTGCTCGGCTCGGCGAAGGAGGGCGGGTAGACGGCTGCCCAGACCAACGCCACTTCCTCGGCCCCGTCGTTGACGTGGGCGGTCAAGACGCCGTTCGCCCCCTGCCGCTCCAGCGACACACTGACTATCTGGGGGCGGATGGAGCTGAAGAAGCGGGTGACGACCCGCGCCTGGGCCACGCTGCCGTCGCCGGCGTTATGGACGCCGTCGCCGTTGTCGTCCAGCCAGGGAGTCTGGTTGACGCCGGTGCTCTGCACCGCGGCCACGCCTTCGTCAAAGCAGACCTTCAGGCTGTTGCTGTCGGCCACACAGGAGAAGAAGGCATCGGAGAAGTAGGCGCCATCGGCAGAGGCATAGGCGTTGTTCTCGCGCCCGGTGGAGGAGATGACCACTCGCCCCGGTTTGGAGAGGCTGTTGGCGACATCGCCGCTGAAGCGGTCAATAAAGCTCCCCGACTGGCAGGCTTCGATGACGATGTTCACCTGGTCCACGCCCGTATCGGTCTCCAACTGGCGCAGCCAGCCGTCCAGTTGGGCCGGGGTGACGGCGCCCGCCGCGCCGCAGCCGCTGGCGCAGAATTTCTCCACAAAGCCGTGGTCAATCATGTAAACAAAGAAGGGTTTATCGGGGCCGACGCGGCCGCCCTGTTTGGCCCAATCGGTGATGGCGCTCTGGATGGCCGTCGGGCTGGAGGCGGCGTCCACATCGCTGTTCCCGTCGCCGTCGGCGTCCTGGGGGACCGGCGAGATGTAATAGATGTTGTCGGCGCTGTAGCCCGCACTTTGGAAGATGCGATAGGCCCGGTTGGCGGCGTTGTAGATGTTGGTCTGCAGGCCAAAGGTCTCGTTGTGGCCGGCAATGATCAAGACTGCGCCGGAGACTTGGCCCAGCCGGCGCACGACCACCTGGCGGGCGCTGGAATTGTCGGCGGTGTCATAGGCGGTGATCTGGACGCTGTTGTCGCCGATG
>DATLZJ010000884.1:0-2144 GCA_035574055.1 Caldilineaceae bacterium | reverse complement strand
GGGGAGTGAGCAGCGCATTTTCCAGCACTATATCGAGCGCCAGGGTTTTATACCCTACCTCATCAAAGAGAATCGTGATCTTCTCTCCCTCATAACGCATGACCAGCCCTACACCCCATTGGGTATGAACTACGCGGCTGTTGAGCGGGAAGGGCTGGCGTTCGGCGTGCTCCTGTACCTGGCCGGCCTCGCAGTTATCGCAGGCGTTGCAGGGGGCCTGATAGGCTTCGCCGAAGTAGTTAAGCAGGTATTCTCTGCGGCAATCGTGCAACTCTGCATAGCCGCGCATCATCTCGACGCGCGATTGCTGGAGCCGTTGGTGGCGCTCATGCGCCTGGGCAGCGGCCTCGGCGGCGTCGCCATCCTCCATTTGCTCCGTCGTTGCGACCACCCCTTCAGGTAGAATGCGGATCGCGCCGGTCGCCTCTAGCCGGTTCAGGACCATCGCCAGCTTGGTCTGGGAGAGAGCGGTCGCCTCGGCCAGCATCTCCAGCGATGCCGGCGCCGTGTGCTGCCGGACTAGGGTGAGAAGCTGCTCAATCTGTTCCGGCTCAAGCTGGCCGCCTGCGGCGAAGAAGCGTTGCAGACTCAAGTCCTCGGGCCGGTAGAAGAGGAGCGCCCTGGCCGGCGCGCTGTCTCGTCCGGCGCGCCCGATCTCCTGGTAATAGGCATCCACCGAGCCAGGGATTTCATAATGAAAGACGAAGCGCACATCGGCCTTATCTATGCCCATGCCGAAGGCGGAGGTCGCCACGACCACCTCTAGGTCGCCAGCCATAAAGTTTGTCTGGACCTGTTCACGCGCCGCTGCCTTCATACCGGCGTGGTAGCAGGCGGCCCGGACTTGCCGCTCGACCAGGGCCGCCGTCATTTCCTCGGCGTGCTTGCGTGTCGCTACATAGAGCAGGCCCGGCTTTTCGGCGGCAACAACCTCATCCAGACAGGCGCGGGTCTTGGCGTCTTCGTCGCTGAAGATGCGCACCCCAAGCCAAATGTTGGGCCGGTCGAAGCCCCGCACCACAACCACAGGGTTGCGCAGCCCTAGCCGCTCGACGATCTCATCGCGCACCACGGGGGATGCTGTCGCGGTCAAAGCCAGAACAGCTGGATGATCCAACGACTCGATGACGCCCTTCAAGCGTAGGTAGTCGGGGCGGAAGTCGTGGCCCCATGCACTGATGCAGTGGGCCTCGTCCACCACAAAGAGCGAGGGGCGCGCCTGCTGTAGCTCTGCCAAGACCTCCGGGTTCTGCAACTGTTCGGGCGCGAGAAAGACAAACTCCACCTCCTGCCCCTGGAGGCCTTCCAGCGCCTCGGCGCGTGCCCGCTCGGGAAGGGTGGAGTTCACCGCAGCCGCCTCGCCCACCTCCAGCTCGGTGTTGATCATGTCCACCTGGTCATGTTGGAGCGCGATTAACGGCGAGACAACAATGGTCGGCCCGGCCAGTTCGACGGCGGCGAGCTGATAAATGGCCGACTTGCCGGAGCCGGTGGGCATGACGACCAGCGTATCGCGTCCGACCAGCAGGTGCTGGAGCGCCTCCTCCTGGCCGGAATGGAGCTTCGTGTAGCCCATACGCTCGCGAGCGATACGGCGAATCTGGCGAATCATGGCGCTTCGTGGACGGTTCATGGTGTTCCTGCGCCGCCTACCTTTCAGGTTGGGATTTGGTCAAGCTGCCATTGACTGTGCGGCCTAGTTGGTGCGGATTGTACCACTAGGACCAGCGCCGTTCGATAGATGAGGGGCAGTCAAAATGGCACAGCGTCAGGTAGTGGCGCCGGCGCGTAAGCAGCAACGAGGAGCGCCCGCCTTGGACGCCCCTCGTGAGCCTCATGTTGGGTTCTCATGCCGGGCGCAGGTAGGACACCTAGCGCCCGTTGCCCGCCGGAGAAGCCTTATGGGACCAGCGGGAGGAAGAGGGACCGGTCGTCCTTCCCCGGCGTTTCCTCTTCACCTACGGTCATGGTCAGGGCGTCCGCCGACTGGAGCCGGTTGACGCCGCTCCGGTAGACGCCGGTCTGGCGCGGCTCCTGCTGGCTGAAGGTCAAGCTAGTGGCTGCCGACGCTTTCAGCGGGGTGAAGCGCAGGGTCGCCAGGGTAAAGGTTCCGCTGGGGAACGGCCCGCCGAGCTTGCCGGCCT
>DATLZJ010000883.1:0-11591 GCA_035574055.1 Caldilineaceae bacterium | reverse complement strand
TCTGGATCGACTTGCTCCAACCGCGCTTGGGGCCGGTCAACATGGTTTTGCGCAACCTGGGGGTGGAGAACCCGCCGGCCTGGCTGGCCTCCCAGGATACGGCGCTGCTCTCGCTGACCATGATCAGCGTGTGGGCCGCGGTGGGCGGCAACACCATGCTGATCTTCCTGGCCGGCCTGCAAGGGGTGCCTCAAGAACTGTATGAGGCGGCCGACATTGACGGGGCCAGCAGCCTGCGCAAATTCTGGCATGTGACGCTGCCGCTGCTGACGCCGACCATCTTCTTCAATGTTGTGCTGATCATCATCGCTGCGCTCAAGGTCTTCAATACGGCTTGGGTGGCGACCAAGGGCGGCCCCTCCTACGCCACCTGGTTCTTCGCCCTCCACATCTACCAAGAGGCGTTCCAATACTTCCGGCTTGGGTATGGCAGCGCGCTGGCCTGGGTCTTGGCGGTGATCCTGATCTTCTTCACCTGGCTCCAGGTCACCTTCTCGCGGCGCTGGGTCCATTACGAAGGCGGCTAAAGGAGGACCGAGGATGGCTCAACAGACGGCAACTCAATCTGTGGTCGGCCAGGCGCCGGTCGCCGTGCGCTCGACAGCGCCCAGGCTTCGGCTGAACCGGCTCCTGCTCTATGTGGTGGTCATTGCGCTCTGTGTGATCTTCGGCTTCCCCCTCTTCTGGACGTTGATGAGCAGTCTCAAGACGGTGCCGGAGATGTCCAAGTACCCACCCCCCTGGGTGCCGGCTGTGCCCCAATGGGGTAATTACTACCAGGTGCTGATCACACCGCGCATCCCGGTTAGCTTTTGGGCCTGGAACTCCACCGTCATCTCGGTGCTGGGCACCATCGGCACCCTGATCACTGCCTCGATGGTGGCCTATTCGCTGGCCCGCTTTGAGTACCGCGGGCGCGATGCGCTCTTCCTGATCACCCTGGCAACCTTGATGCTGCCTGCCCAGGTCACGTTGATCCCGCAGTTCGTGCTGTTTCATAAGCTGGGCTGGATCAATACCCTCAACCCGCTGTGGGTGCCGCTTTGGTTTGGCGGCGGCGGCTTCGCCATCTTCCTCATGCGCCAGTTCTTTTTGAGCCTGCCGCGTGACCTCGATGAGGCGGCGCTGATTGACGGGGCGGGTTTCTTCCGCATCTTCTGGTCCATTCTGCTGCCCCTCTGCAAGCCGGTGCTGGCGACGCTCGCCATCATCACCTTCATCGCCCAGTGGAGCGAGTTCCTGACGCCGTTGATCTATCTGCACTCGCCGGAGAAGTTCACCATCTCGGTGGGGCTGCACTTCTTCAACAGCACGCCCGAAGTCGGCGGTGAGCCGATGCAGCATTTGCTGATGGCCGCCTGCATCATGTCCATGCTGCCCATTATCCTGATCTTCTTCCTGGGCCAGCGTTTCTTTGTCCAGGGCATCGTCATGTCCGGCATCAAGGGGTAGTTGAATCCTCATCTCTAAACAATTTCTCACCAAGCGGCTCACGGTTCTGCCGCAACCAAGCTAGGAGGAGAATGGCCCTATGCCGCCGCGCAACCCTGCGGAATATGGCACCAGCGTCGTCAAACCGGCAGACTTCGACGAGTTCTGGAACGGCGTCTTGGCGCAGGCCGCGCGCATCCCGCTCAACCCCAGCCTGACGCCGGTCCCCATGCGCTCGACGCCGGATGTAGAGGTGTTCGAGGTTCACTACGACAGTCTGGACCATGTGCGCATCGCGGGCTGGTATTGTCTGCCGCGGCGGCGGTCGGGACCGCTGCCGGCCATGGTCTTCTACCCCGGCTATATCAGCGAGCCGGCGCTGCCCAAAGCCTACGCCCGCCGCGGGTACGCCGCCTTCGGCGTCGCCCCGCGCGGCAAACTGCGCAGCAATCGCCAGTTCAACCCCGGCTATCCCGGTCTGCTCACCCACAACATTTTAGACCGCAACACCTACAGCTACCGGGGCTTCTATGTGGATGCCTGGCGAGTCATTGACTTCCTGTTGGGCCGGCCCGAGGTGGACCCGGCGCGCATCGGTATCCAGGGTGGGAGCCAGGGCGGCGCGCTGACGCTGCTGACCGCCGCCATGTGCCCGGAGGTGGCAGCCGCCTCGGCCCAAGCCCCCTACCTGACAGGCATGATGGACGCGATTGAACTGACCCACTCCTATCCCTACGAGGAGATCAACGAGTATCTGCGGCTCCATCCGGCGCAGCGCGAGCGGGTGGCGGAGACGCTAGCCTATTTCGACTGTATCAACTTCGCCGACCGGATCCGCTGCCCGATCATCGTCAATATTGGGTTGAACGACGATGTGTGCCCGCCGGAAACGGGCTATGCCGTCTTTGCGGCCATCGGCTCGACCGATAAGCAGCTTTACCCCTACGCCGGTCACGGCCACGACTCCAATGGCTACGGCCACGGCGCCATCGTCAACCGCTTCTTTGATGAGCGGCTCCAGCCTCAACCCCTTCCTGCGTAGGAGACACCCCTACGCAGGAACCATACCTAGAAAGACAAACCCATGACCTTCGCGCCCAAGACCGCGCCGGCCGATTTCGACGCCTATTGGTCAGGCGTCATGGATGAGCTGGCCGCGTTGCCGCCAGCGCCGGAGCTGACGCCAAACCTGCTGCGCTCCAACGAGCACGCCGACCTGTATGATCTGCGGCTGACCAGCATTGGCCCCTATCGCATCTTTGCCTTCTACTCGATCCCCAAGGGCGACGGCCCCTTTCCGGCCCTGGTCCATACCGGCGGCTATGGCAGCGTGGTCCACATCGCGCCCTATGAAGAACGCCAGCGGTATGTGACCCTCGCCCTGCGCCACCGTGGGCGGCGGCTGGCCGACCAACCTTTTGCCGCTGCGTATCCAGGGCTGCTGACCACCGGCGTTGACAATCCGGCCCATTACATCTACCGCGGGATCGTGGCCGATTGCTGCCGGGCCATTGACTTTTTGCTTGACCGGATCGAGGTGGATGCCCGTCGCATTGCCGTGGTGGGCGACGACCTGGCGCTGCTGACCGCGGCGCTGCGCCCGCAAGTGGATGCGCTCTACTGCACGCCTGCGCTCTTTTACCGAGCCTCTGAGCTGGCCCCGCGCACAGACGCCTATCCGCTGGAGGAGTTCAACGACTATGCGCGGACCTATCCACAACAGGCGGAAGCCATGTGGCAGACGTTGAGCTACTTCGACCCGCTTCACTTTGCGGCCAGGGTGCAGGCCGAGACGCTGTTGGTAACGGGCAATGAGCGCGACCTTTTCTCGCCGGAGGTGGTCGCTCCGCTGGCCGCTGCCTTCGGGCGCCCGGTGGAACAGTATGTGTCCGCCCATTCCAGCTATAAAGACGGCGTCCATCAGGCCGGCTGGCTGGCCGCCCACTATGGCTTCGCCGAGCCGCTACTGCCGCCCCACTGGCAGTAGATGCAGGCGGCGCGGCGCGTCAAGCGCCGTTTTCGCCAGTTTGGATGGATAAGCACAGAGTTCCCCATGCGACTTGCAGTTGGATGAGAGGGCGCGCAGGGCGAGGGGGCGCGCAATAAAGTTGAGTCGTGGCCGATGAAAGCAAGCGCGAAGGGCGCCCTGACCATGTCTACACAGCCAGTTGACGGTGGAGACAACTACGGAAATGAACACGGGGACGACTACGCGATCGTAGTCAATCATGAGGGCCAATATGCGATTTGGCCGCTCAACCGCCCGCTCCCCTTCGGCTGGACGGTCACCAAACAGACCGGAAGCCTAGAGGAGTGCCTCGCCTTGATCAAGCTGCTCGGCCCAGAGACCCTGCCGCCGCGCAAAGCCGCTCGCCGCGCGTCCTCAGGTTAATGTCCTCAGGTTAATGCCTGTGCGGTGAAACGCCTTTAGCCTTTGAGCTGTGGGTCCAGCGCGTCGCGCAGGCCATCGCCGAGCAAGTTGAACCCCAGCACTGTCAGCATGATGGCGACGCCGGGGTAGAAGACCAGATAGGGCGACTGGCGCAGGAAGGGGATCCCGTCGCTGATCATCGCGCCCCATTCGGGCGTCGGCGGCTGCACGCCCAGCCCCAGGAAGCCTAGCGCGGCGGCAAAAATGATCGCGCCGCCCACGCCCAGCGTCATCTGCACAATGATGGGCGTCAGGCTGTTGGGCAGGATGTGGCCGAACATGATGCGTAGATCGCTCACCCCGCTCATGCGCGCGGCATCCACGAAATCGCGCTCGCGCAGCGACAACACCACAGAGCGTACCACGCGCGCATAGCCTGGGATCCCCACAATCGCCACGGCCAAAATGGTGTTGGTCAAACCCGGCCCGCGCACTGCCACAATCGCAATTGCCAACAGAATGGCCGGAAAGGCCAGCAGCACATCCATCAGGCGCATGATCAGGGTGTCGGTGAAACCGCCGAAGTAGCCCGCGCTCAACCCCAGCACCGTGCCCACGCCGCCGGAGACGACCACCACCACAAAGCCGATCATGAGCGAGACACGCGTGCCATGGAGCACCCGGCGGAAGACATCGCGCCCCAGCCGGTCGGTGCCAAAGGGATGTTCCCAGGAGGGCGGCTGGCGCGACTCGGCCAGATTGGAGTCCGTCGTGGGATCATAAGGATCAACCAGCGACGTCACAACCCCGGCCAGCAGCACCAAGCCAATGATCACCAGCCCAACCCGGCCATTCCAGCCCGCCACCAGACGGCGCCAGGCATCTCTCAGCAACCCACGAGACCGGCGGATTTCGCTGTCTTGAAGCAGCCTCGGCCGCGCGGAAAGATCACCAGCAATATTGGAAGCCATTTTGTTTCTCTACCTTCCGCCCCCCTGATACCGGATACGCGGGTCCAGGTAGCCATACGAAATATCCACCAGCAGATTCACAACCACATATATGGTCGCGCTCACCAACACCGCTCCCTGCACAATCGGGTAATCCCGGCTCAGGATGGCGCGATAGGTCCATAGCCCCATACCCGGCCACGAAAAGATGGTCTCGGTCAGCAGCGCGCCGCCCAGCAGCCCACCGAGCTGCAGCCCGATCACCGTGACAATAGGCAGCAGCGCGTTCTTGAGCGCATGGCTCACCACCACCGTGCGCCGGCGCAGCCCCTTGGCCTCGGCGGTGCGTACATAGTCCTGGTGCAGAACCTCCAGCATACTCGCCCTGGTCAGGCGGGCCAGGATGGGCATGATCACCGTGCTTAAGACCAGCGCAGGCAGGAGCAAATGCCAGACGGCGTTCAGAAATAGCGAGAGGTCTCCCATCAGCAGCGTGTCAACCAGCATAAAACCGGTGCGCCGGGTCACGTCGAGCTGGACATCCAGCCGGCCACTGGGCGGAAAGATTTGGCGGTTCACGGCCAGCGCGTAAATCAGGATCAGCGCCAGCCAGTAGATGGGCATCGAAACCCCCAGCAGCGCCCCGGCGGTCGCCGCCAGATCGATCCAGGTATTACGCCGGAGGGCCGCGATGACGCCCACCGAAACGCCCACCACCACGCCGATGAGCAAGCCGACCAGCACCAGCTCCAGCGTGGCAGCCAGCCGGGAGGCTAGCTCCGTCATCACCGGCGTGCGGTTAATGATCGAGGTGCCCAAGTCTCCCTGTAAAATATGGCCCATCCACTCCAAATATTGGATATAAATGGGCCGGTCAAAGCCAAGCTCGGCCCGTACCCGCTCCACATCCTCCGGCCGCGCCCGCTCACCCAGCATCACGATCACCGGGTCGCCGGGGATCAGCCGGATCAGCGCAAAAACTACAATGGAAACGCCGAGCAACACAGGGATCAGGCTGAACACCCGGCGCAGGATAAACTGTCCCATTGCCAATCCTTCAACCTACAGACCGCCAGGCCCAAAGCCTGCCGGCCCTCCATCGAGTCCGGGCCGGACCGGCTTGTGCGCCGGTCCGGCCCAGCATCCTACACAACACACTGCTGCCTATTCGTCAATCCAGATGTACTCATACCAGGAGCGGAAGACCACCGGCTCATAGCCCCGGACATTGCTCCGGAAGACCACGGGCGTGGTCGCCCAGACGACCGGAATACGCGCCACATCGTCGTGGATCAACTGCTCGGCCTCTTGGTAGATGCGCTCCCGCTCATCCGGGTCGGCGATGGTGCGCCCCTGGATGAGCAGCTCGGCCACCTGCGGGTTGTCGTAGCAATCCTCCTCCTTGGGCTGGCCCGGTGCATGGCTGAAGTGATAGCCCAGGTAGTTGTCGGGGTCGCCATTGTCGGAACCCCAGCCAAGCATCCACATCGGGAACTTGCCGATGTTGCGATCCTCCAGGTACGCGCCCCAGTCTTCGGTCATCAGGTTTACGCGGATGCCCACCTTCGCCAGGTCGGCGGCAATCGCCTCGGCAATGGCTTTCGAGTCGGGGAAGTAACCGCGCACCACGGGGATGTACCAGAAGTCGGTCTCGAAGCCGTCAGGCAGACCGGCCTGGGCCAGCAGCTCTTGCGCCAGGTCCGGGTCGTACTCGTATGGCTTGATGTCCGGATTGTGGCCGAGGATGGCCGGCGGCTGGAAGGAGCCGGCAAGCTGGCCAAACTGGCCATAGAAAACCGGGATCAGCGCCTCCCAATTGACAGCATGGGCGATGGCCTGGCGCACCTCCAGCTTGTCAAACGGCTCGGTACATTGTTGGAAGGCAATGTAGCCGGTGCTGGTCGAGGGCAACATAAAGACCTGAAGGTTAGGGTCGTCCACGGCCAGTTCCAGATCGGTCTGGGCCAGGTCGGCCTGGTGAATGGTGCCAGCCTGTAGCTCGGCGAAGCGGGCGGAGTTGTCGGGGATGGAGCGCCAGATGATGCGCGCCAGGTTGGCCCGCCCGTTCCACCATTCCTCGTTGCGCTCGACGACGATGCGATCATCGGGCACCCACTCGACAAACTTGAAGGGGCCGGTGCCCACTGCCGAGCCGGCAGGGGTGCCGTAGCGGTCCCCCTGTTCCATGATGGCGGTGGGGCTGTTCATGCCGAAGGCAAAGCCCAGCGACAGCTTGTTGAGCAGCACCGCCGACGGCTCGGAAAGGACGATCTCCACGGTGTAGTCATCAATGACGTTGACCTCTTCAATGGCTAAGGTCTCACCGAACTCATAGTTGTAATACTCGAAGGTGCGGCCAAAGCGATACTCGTTCTCCGGATCGCGCACGCGGTCTAGGTTGAACTTCACCGCCTCGGCGTTGAAGGGGGTGCCGTCATGGAAGGTTACGCCCTGGCGCAGATGGAAGGTCCAGGTCTGGCTGTCCTCGGTCTCCCACGACTCGGCCAGCCACGGGATCGGCCGGGTGGAGGTGCCTTCCAGCCGCACCAGCGGCTCAACAATCTCATTGATCACGCGGGCCGACTCGCCGTCGGTTGCCGGGCCGGAGTCCAGGATCACCGAATCGCCGCCGCGGCCGACGACCAGGACGCCATCGGTGTCTTCAGGCCCCGGTCCCTCGGCTGCCCCTTCCTGGGCGGCAGCGCCCTCGGCAGGCGCAGCCTCGCTGCCGGAACCCGCCGGCGCGGGCGACGCCGCCGGGCAGGCCGTCAGCACCAGCGCCAACACTGCCAGCAACGTCACAAGCCACAATCGCTTTTGCATAGAGTACTCCTTGAGTGAACGGTACAGATCAGTGTAAGTGAACTAAGCGTAGTTGAACTAGGTGTCACTGAACTAAACAGCACGATGGCGCCAACGGCTAGGCCAACAGCGCACGGACCTCCGTCTGCACCGGCAGGGTCGTCACCTCGACATCCGCCGGATGCATCAGGCAGTTGATCTCGCTGCGAATGCCCAGCCCTTTGGCAACAGGGCCATCATCAAAATTGAAGTCAGGCATGTAGATGCCCGGTTCAATGGTGAACATAATGCCCGGCAGCAGCGCGCGCCGGTCCTGGGTTTCCAGGTTGTCAAGGTTGACGCCCAGATAGTGGCCTGTCGGCCCCAGGCTGTGCCCTGTACGATGGATGAAGTAGGGGCCATAGCCGGCGTCGCGGATGACGGCGCGGGCGGCGTCATCCACCTCATAGCCGTAGACGGTCTTGCCTGCGGCGAGTCGCTCGCGAATGAAGGCAACTGCCCGGTCGCGTGCCGCCGCCACCACGGAAAAGACCTCCTGCACCTTTGGCGGCACACGCGGGCCACAATAGGCGGTCCAGGTCGAGTCGGCCATGGAGCCGTCGGGGGTATCCTGCTCCTTGGTCCAAAGGTCAATCAGCACCATATCCCCCTCCCGAATGGGGCTATGGTCTGCGGCGGTGGGATGGAAGTGGGGGTCGGCGGCGTGGGCGTTAACGGCGACGATGGTCTCCAATGGCTCCATGCCCTGAGCGGCAAACTCCTGGGCAATGAAGGTTTGCACATCGTATTCAGTCACGGGCTGGCCGGCGCGAAGCCGGCGGGCGATGAAGTCAAAGGCCCTCTCCTGGGTCGCCAGGCAGACCGCCGCCGCCTTACGGTGGCTTGCCACCTGCGCCTCGCTCAACACAGCCAGCGCAAGCTGGGCCACATCGGCGCTGCTGTGGATCTCGGCCCCTGTGCTTTGCTCGACGACCTCCTTGATGCCGGCGTCAATGCGGCTGATAAAGGGTAGCGCGTTGCCGGGGCTGTACTCCATGACGATCTTGGGCCTACGCGTGGCGCCGTCAAGGCCGATAAGGGCCGGCAGCGCCGCGGCCATCTCCTGCCAGCTCACATAGCGGTGCATTGGCCCGCGCAGCGCCGGGTCAGCCTCGGCGAACATATGCCCCTCGATGCCATGCACCAGCCAGGCCGGCCGGCCCTGGGCCGGAATCCAGAGAAACCAGCGCCGGCTGCCCCCATGGCGCAGCCCCGCAACGCCGATGGCAATCGGGTTCAGGTCACGAAAGTTGTAGAGTAACCAGCCGTCATAGCCATGCTCACGCAGATAGCTTTGGATTTGGGAAAGGTTCATAGACCCGCCGTCTTGCGAGCAGTAGCTCGCGATTGGTAGGTGGAGTGGGAGGCGCCGGCAGCGCAGGCGTTGCCATACGTCCCGAATACTTCACCGGCAGATAGCTCGCCGGCTCCCAACGAAGTAGTTCAAATGCCTAATTTTAACCATTATGGCAAAGGGAAATGACTCCTGGCAAATTGTCCACCTAGCTTGGCAGCCATCTATCCTAGCTGCGGCCTGAAAGATACGGCCCGGCTCCATGAGCGCGCTTTCCGGGTTTCCAGAGGGCCGGACGTTGCAGCGAAATTGACAAAGGCTTCTTTGAAAGCTAGACTTGAGCCAATGATGAATGCCGGTCGGATGAAAAATTCTTCTCAGAGGGCCTCACGCGTCCCATCCCACAATTTTGAGTCTATGCCAACCAGCCGGAGTAGCGCCCCCTCCATGCAATCATTGGGCGCCATGTTGCGTGAGCGGCGCGAGGCCATGGGCGTCACGCTGGCCGAAGTGGAAGTTGCCACGCGCATTCGCCAGAAATATCTCTCCGCGCTTGAAGCAGAGGAGTGGCACCTCCTCCCCGGTGAGGTCGTGGGACGGGGCTTTCTACGCAACTACGCCGACTACTTGGGCTTGGACCCCAACGAGGTGATGGAGCGGCGGCGGGCTGTGGTAGATGCCAATCTGACGGCCGCGCTCTCGGCGACGAGCGCCGGCGCGCCGCTGCCGCCGGAGCGAGCCGTAGACTACCGGCCCAAGGAAGTGGACCTCAAGGACGAGACCGAGGACATCAAGCGGGGCGAAATCCGGTTGGCGCCCCTCTTGGGAATGCTGGCGCTGGCGGCCTTAGTCGTGCTAGGGTGGTGGGGCTTCACCAGCCTGAGCGATCCGATTGGCGATGTGCTGGCCGGCGCGCAGACGCGCGTCGCTGCGCTCTTTGACCGGTCAGAGCCGGAGGAGCCAGCGGCGCCAGCCGTGACCGGCGTCATCAATGAGCAGAATCTGCCCGGCGCCGGTGGCGCCGTCACCGATACTGTAACCGGTACAATAACCAGTACTGGGCCGTCGCCGGCCCTCACGCCCAGCGTCGTGATCTTGGGGGGCGACACGCAGGGTGCGGGCGAGGCGCCCACGCCGGTTGCAGCCGCGCCATCCGCCGGTGAAACTGGCGCACAACCGCCTGCCGGGGATCAACCTGCCGCCCAAACGGAGCCGCCAACCGGCGAACAAACGGTCATCCTGGTGCCCACGGCCACACCGGACACGGCTGCGCAGACGGGCCAACCACCGGCTGTGCCGCCAACGCCGACGCCAGCGCCGCCTACTCCTACGCCGGAGCCGCCGACCCCAACCCCGGAGCCGCCCACACCCACCCCGGAGGTTCCTACACCGACCCCGGAGCCGCCGACGCCGGAGCCGCCGCCTCCACCGGTCGCAGCAGCCTGCGCCGACCCGCGCGCGGTGATCTCCGGCCCAGGCGCCGGCCAGGTTCTCAGCGGTATAGCCGGTATCTCCGGCACGGCCCAGCATGAAAACTTCCAATATTACAAGCTGGAGTATGCGCCAGGAGCGAATGCCGGCGGAGGCTATGTCTATTTTGACGGCAGCAACAGCCCGGTGGCCGGCGGCTTGCTGGGGAATCTGGACACACGCGTCTTGGCTAACGGCGAATACACCATTCGCCTGACGGTGGTAGACCAGACGGGCAACTTCCCGCCTCCCTGTGACGTGACGGTGGTGGTGCAGAATTAGCCGCATCGGAGAACGCGGCCCTTGTGAAGGGATGAGGGAATGGAGCAGGAAAAAGAGACGGGAGCCTGATGTCAGGCTCCCGTTTTGCTGATCGAGGAGGCCGGCGTAGGGCGGGGAGAAAGCGCCTGCTCGATGGGCACGGCCTCGATCTCACCCTGCTCATTTTTCTGTAACCGGTAGAGCTGTTGGGCCTTATCGGTCATCATCACGCCGTGCAAGTGGTCAATCTCGTGCTGAAAGATACGCGCCAGCCAATCATAGACCTTATAGCGGACCTCCTTACCGTGGCGGTCCTGGGCGCGCACCAGCACATAGGTCGCCCGCTCCACATCGGCGGCCAAACCGGGTAGGCTGAGACATCCCTCCTGGCCGACCTCGCTCCCCTTGCTCTTGAGGATCTCCGGGTTGATTAGCTCATAGACCCGCATAGTCTCCTCTGGGCGCTCCTCGTCCTCCGGATACTCAATGACGGCGACGCGCTGGGCGACGCCGACTTGAGGCGCAGCCAGCCCCACGCCGGGCGCGGCGCGCATCGTCTCCAGCATATCATCCAGCAGCCGGTGGAGCGCCGGGCCAAAGTCCCGCACCCGCGCCGCCGGTCTATAGAGTACGGCGTCGTCCTGGTCGCCCGCCGCAACAATTCGCAATTGTGCCATTTCTGCTTATGCTCCTCCTGGGTCCATGCTATGTGATCGGGTGCGCTTTGTCAAAAGCTCGCCGCAGCTTGACATAGAGATAGTTCGACGAGCTAGTGCTGCCAAACGCGCCGGCCTCCTGCCTAGATGGGGCAGGAGGCCGGTTGCTTCACAGGTGGATTGCCCGCGGCGCAAACGGGCAAAACGCCTCACTCACGCCGCCATGGCAGGCACAAGACCTCCCCTGCTCAGTCGGACAGCGAGGGGAGGTAGAGCCGCTTGTTCCGTCCCGGCTGCTCCACTTCATCCAGGTTCGT
>DATLZJ010000882.1:0-4754 GCA_035574055.1 Caldilineaceae bacterium | reverse complement strand
CTCAGGCGCTGATCGAGCGCGGCCAGATGCGACCGGCGGGGCTGCGCGAAATTGAACGCGCCAAACAGGATGGGCGCTGGGAGGCGGCCTATGATTCGCCGCGCACCGCCACGCCGCCGCCCGACTTCCAGGCCGCGCTGGAGAGCAACCCGGAGGCTAACGCCTTTTTCGCCACCCTCGATAGCCGGAATCGCTACGCTATCCTCTTTCGCATTCAGACGGCCAAGAAACCGGAGACACGCGCTAGGCGCATCGAGCAGTTTATCCAAATGCTCCAACGGCGCGAAAAGCCCTATCCATAGGGAATGGCGCTACCCTCCCTCGACCCGCACCTGCCAGAGTGAGACGCGGCACGCGCCGCTGTCGGCGACGGCCAGGTAGGTCGCGCCGGCCCCCGCGCCTTCTACAATGCCGGCGGCCACGCCGGAAGGCGCGTCAAAGGCCGCGGGATAGGCCAGCTCGGCCAGCGGCTCGCCCGTTGCGGCTAGATGAAGCACCCGCCGCCCGGCCGGATCGCTCAGGAAGAATGCGCCGCTGGGCAATGCCGCTAGGTGGGGGCCATCAATGGTGTTGCTGCGCTCGATGACGACCAGGCTGCCCAACACGTCCAGCCGCCAGAGCCGCCCATTCTCGGCGGTGAGGGTCCAAAGGACGCCTCCGGCAGCCAGCACATCCACCGGCTGCCCCTGGCCCAGCAATGTCTGCGGCCCGCCATATTCGGCCAACACCGCGCCGGACGGGTCTAGGAGGACAACGCGCGCCCCACCGGTATCGGCCACGGCGATGTTGCCCGCTGCGTCCACAGCGAAACCGCGGGGACGGTAAAAGCCGGTCTCCAGCGCCAGCGGCGCCATCTCGCCCGTTGCCCGGTCTATGCGGAAGATCGCCGGGACCAGCGCATCCAGCACCAGCAGGTTGCCCGCCGGCCCCAGCTCGACCGCGACCGGCTCCTGGAAGGCGTCGTTGCGATAGCTCTGGGTTATCGCCTGGGTCGCCAGGTCAACCTCGACGATCCGGCGGTTGCCCGTGTCGGCCACATAGAGCTTTCCTGCTGCGGGGTCCAGCGCCAGCCCGTGGGGGCGGTCCAACTGGCCGGCCCCCGCGCCACAGCCGTTGCCCAGCGTCCACCGCTGCTCGGCCAGCAGCGGCGGCAATCCTGCGGGCGGGAGGGCGCGGGTAGGCTGGTATAGCTCCATACGGGTCGAGAGGGCAAAATGGCCTGCGCCGAGGCGTGCGTCCAGCAAATCCGGCGCGGGCGGCAGGGGCACATCCCCCGGCGCGACCTCTGCCGTCGAAGGCAGCAGATACTGGCTCAAGAGCAACATGGGGCTGCTGCCGGGCGGCTGCCAGAGCAGGCGCAGGTTAGGGCGATCATCGGGCGGCGCATAGCTGATCTCAATCGGGCGCCACCCCACATCCAGATAGATGCTGGCTTGGCTGAAGGCGGGCGCTGCCTCCGGCCCGGCCAATGGCCCGGCGGGGTCTGCGGGCAAGTGATCCAGCACCGGTCGCCCGTCCACCGCCAGCGAGAGCGGGCCATCGGCGGTGACGGCAAAGAGATACTCGCCGGCGCGCGGCGCGGCCAGCTTTCCGGTCCAGCGCACGCTGTAGGGCGCGGGCAGCGGCGCCTCAGCGCCCAGCACCAGGTCTTTACGCACGGTCAGGGCCTGGCCCGTCGCCTGGCTGCCGGCAAAGTAGGCGCCGATCAGCCCGATATTGGGCAACGGCGGGCTGTAGAGCGCGCTGCGCGGGATCGGCTCGGCAGCGCCATTGGGCGGTTGCCAGGTGATGGCCCAATCGCCCGGTGGGGCCGACGTGCGATAACGCAGCGACAGCCGGACATAGCCCTGGGGCAACATCTCCCGTTGCTCCACCAGCCTCAGCGACGTGTCCAGCACCAGCCGCCCATCGAGCTGCAAGCTCACCACCGGATCGCCTGCCGCCGGTGGGATACCCTCCACTCGAAAGAGATAGGGGCCGGCAGCCGGAATCAACAGCGAACCTTCCCACACCACATGGAAGGGAGGGGCCAGCGGCGGCTGGCTGCTCCAGGCGAAGGCCAGCGGCCCATCCTGGCGTAGCTCGCCCCCGCTGGCGCTCCCCTCCAACCCCGGCATATACCGCCCGGCCAGCCCTTGATGGGCCAGCACCTCGGCGCGCGGGACGGTAAAGATGGCAAAGCGCGTCGGCCCGGCCTCATCCGGCGGCTGGTATCCCCGGCGCTGGGCGGTTGGGTAGAGCTGTTGGATCAGCTCGATGAGCGGTTGGTTGTCCAGCGCCACCAGATAGATCAGGTCGCCTGCGGGCGCGGACGCGGGCAGCAGGTCGCTCGCCAGGTCCAGCGGCTGCACCCGGCCGTTCTCCAGCGCCGGGCCGGCCAGCAGCCGGGTTGCAGGATGGTTGAGCACAGCGGGCGGCACATAGATGGTAGGCGCTCCCTCGCTCTGGGCCGTGCAGGGGACATCAGGCAGGCGACCGGCCAGGCAGTCGGCCAAAAAGCGGGCCATGGCCAGCTCGGTCGCATCCTCGTCGCCGCCGGCTGCGCGGCGGAGCTGGCCGGTCAGGGTCAGCGCGTCCCGTCCGGCCAAGATCAGCAAGAGGGCCAGCGCCACGGTTGCGGCCCGCGCCGGCGCCACCAGCCGCCCCCAGGCGACGGCAAATGCCTCCATCACCTGGTCCAGCGCCGCGGCTGCGCCCAACAAGAGGAAGGGCAGCCAGCTCAACAGCGTCAGCCCGGACGGGGTCTGGGCCTGCTCTGGGGGGACGGGCGCCAGCGCTGTGGCCCCTGCATAAACGGCCAGGCCGGCCAGCGCCAGCAGCCCCCGTGCGCTCACCGGCGGGCGCGCCAACGCGGCCAGCCCGGCCAGCGCCAGCGCCGCCGTCCAGGGGGGCAGCAACGGATTGGCGAGAAAGTAGCTCAAGGGCGCGCCGCCGCTGTGCAGCAGGCCGGCCAGCGCGGCGGCCAATGCGCCCGGCGTGTGGCCGGTCGAAGAGGTGAAGGAGACGGTCCAAGCTGGCAATGCGGGCGGCAGCCCCACCGCAAGCACGCTGCCCAGCAGGAGCAGGGCGCTCTGGCCCGGCGCGCCCGCCGGTCGGCGCAAGCCAGCCCAGGCAGCCGCCGCGGCCGTCGCCAGCGCAAAGAGCAGCGTGGCCCCGTACAACTCTACCGGCTGGGCCAGGAGCAGCCCCAACGCCAGGCCGGCCATGCCCCACATGCGGGCATCCGGCTGGATGGTGGCCCGCGCCGCTGTGCCCAGGGCCAGCAACAGGAGCAGGGGCACGGCGATCCATTCGCCGCCGGCGCGCCCGGCCCAAAGATGCCACGGGCTAAAGGCCAGCAGCGCGGTCGCCAGCAGCGCCCCCGTGGGACGGGCATAGGCGCGCGCGGCCCAGGCGAAGGCGAGCAGGGTGGCGCAGGCCAGGAGCGCGGTCGCCCACCGCAGGGCCGTCAGCGCCTCGGCGCTGAACCGGTAGAGCAGGGCGGCCAACAGCATGTGCAGGCTGAAGGAGGATGCATTGACCCCGCCCCACCAATCGCCGCCGGCGAGCTGTAGCGCCTGGACACACTCCTGCGCCTGGCACATGGGCGGCCACTCGGCCAGCCGCCAAAGGCGCAGCCCCCAGCCGCCCAGGATAACCAGCAGCAAAGCCGCCAGCCCCCAGGCCGGCCAGACCGGTTGCGCATCGCTGGAGCCGGATTGAGGCGCGGGCGCGTCCTCTTCCAGCGCCAGCCGGACAAAGCGCCCCGCCGCGTCCAGGCTCCAGCGATAGGCGGGCGGGCCATAGGCCGGGCTGCCCGGCCAGAAGATGCCTAGGCCGGTTCCGGCCAACCCCAATACCCACAGGCTGCCGCCCAGCCAGCCGGGCCAACCCTGGCTGCCCAAGAGGGTAAGCGCCCCCGCCGCAGCCAGGCTACAGGCGACGCCGGTGGCAAAGA
Source organism: Caldilineaceae bacterium (assembly GCA_035574055.1). Lineage (GTDB taxonomy): Bacteria > Chloroflexota > Anaerolineae > Caldilineales > Caldilineaceae > QEUY01. Next base: position 817 of record DATLZJ010000882.1, on the reverse strand, counting down.
GCAGTTTTCCCATCTCCGGCCAGGCGCGGCCCAGGCGCAAGACCGGGCGGACCGGGGCGGCGGCGTAGACGGCAAAGACCCACGCGCCTGCCAGCGCCGCCAGCAACCCATCGCGTAGCACATAGGGTGCAGCCTCGCCGGCTTCGGCGATCAGATGGAAGCCGTAAAAGGCGACGGTTGCCCCCACCAGCAAGAGTGTGAGCCTACGCACGCCGCCACCTATGCCAGGGCAACACCCGGCCCACCACCTGCATCTCTTCGCTGTGGAAGGCGCCGACCAGCGCCAACGCCGCGCCATAGACCACCACACCCAACGCTGCCGCCAGCCAGACATTCACCCCTAGCCCCCGCACCAGCCACACCTCCGCCACGGCCATGAGCGCCAGGGCAGCCAGTGGGCGGGCAAAGATGCTCGCCCACGGCACCACCCCCACATGGCGGCGCACGCTGGCGTAGAAGGGGATGAGCAGGCTCAACTCGCTCAGGATGGTGACGACTGCCGCGCCGACATAGCCGAAGGCCGGGATCGCCAGCAGGTTGCCCACCACATTGAAGACCACCCCCAGCACAAAGGCGCGGGTGAGGAAATGTTGCTGGTTGACCGCGATCAGCACATACTGGGTGACGCTGTTGACAAAGCCGATGGGGATACTCCAGATGATCACCCGCAGCGCCAGGTCCGAGCCGCCCAGGTAGCTGAACTCGCGGCCAAAGAGGCGCACCGTCTCCGGCACGTTGAGATACTGCCCCCCGCCCACCAGCCAGACCAGCGGCTCGGCCAATACCGTCACGCTCATGGCAATGGGCAGGCTGACCA
>DATLZJ010000881.1:0-9737 GCA_035574055.1 Caldilineaceae bacterium | reverse complement strand
GGTGAGCGTACCGGCTTGGTACTCGGCGGTCATGCGCCGGCAGTCGGTGCAGGCGCCCAGCATCTGGCCGCGGAAGTAGCCGTTGAGCGCCGGCCCGCCGGAAAGGGCGATGGTGGGCACATCGGCGCTGCACGCGCCCATGAGCGCCGCCGGTGTGGTCTTGTCGCAGTTGACCAGCAGCACCACCCCGTCGAGCGGCTGGCCGCGGATCATCTCCTCGGTATCCATGGCGGCCAGGTTGCGCCAGAGCATGGACGAGGGGTTGAGGAAGATTTCGCCCAGCGAGATGGTGGGAAACTCGAGGGGAAAGCCGCCCGCCATCCAGACGCCGCGCTTGACCGCCTCGGCCAACTCGCGCAGGTGGGCGTTGCAGTTGTTGATCTCGCTATAGGTGTTGCAGATGCCGATCAGCGGGCGTTCCATGTCGCGTTCGTCGTAGCCCATCGCCTTGGTGAAGGCGCGATGGGTGAAGCCGGCGACATGGGGTTCTTGAAAGAAGCTGGCTCCCCGGAGGGGAGTGGGCGATTGGTTGGGCTGCATGGTCGTCCCTGTTGAGCGTGCTATCGAGTCCAGTCGAGGAGCAGACCGAGGGCGGTATGGCTCCACGACTGGAGCGTCTCGTAGGCCATGAGGGCGTCTTGCCAGGCGAAGCGGTCGGTGATGAGCGGCTCGACCTGGAGGCGGCGCCGGGCCAGCAGCTGCAGCGCAATGCGGCGGTCGTCGTGCTGGGTCCACCAGCCGTGGGTAGACTCCAGACGTGGGCGGGCGCTGTCATGCGCGCCGATGAGCGTCAGGCCCTTTTTATGGACATCGCGGTAGAAGTTGACGTGGTCGGTCTCGCCGCGGGTGCTGCCCAGCAGCACCACCCGGCCAAAGGGACGGGCCAGGGTAAGCGCGGTCAGGATGGCGTCGGGGTGTCCTGTGGCCTCGACCACCACCGCCGCGCCCTCACCATCGCACAGCTCGGCCAGGCGCGGCGCCAGGTCATCGCCGGCGACCAGCGCGGCATCTACCCCGATCGCGTCGGCGAACTCCAGCCGTTGCGGGTCCTGGTCAATGCTGACGGCGGGCAGCGCGCCCTGGAGCCGGGCAAGCTGGACGGCCAGCAGGCCGATCAGCCCTGCGCCGACGACCGCTACCGCTTCTCCTAGCTCCACTCGTGCCTTGCGGATCCCCTGGAGGGCAATGGAGGTCAGGTTGAAGAAGCAGGCCGGCTCGTCCGGCAGGGCATCCGGGACGTGCAGGCACTTGGCCGCCTCGACCGTGACATAGGCGGCATGGTGGGCGGCGCTGGCGACTCGATCGCCTGGTTTCCAACCCTGGACCTGGGCGCCTACGGCCACAACTTCGCCGATGTTGCTATAGCCGCTGGGCTGGGGATACTGCCGGCTGGTGTTGGGCAGCCCCAGAAAGAAGGCGCGCTCGGTGCCGGGGCTGATGAGCGAGACTCGCGTGCGAATGAGCAGCTCATTGTCCTGGGGCCGGGGCAGGGGCGCGGCTTGTAGCTCCGCCACGCCGGGGCCGGTGAAGATGATCCGGTAGTTCTCGCTCACAGGTGGGCGGTCCATTCTATGTGATCAAGGGTGAGGTGAGTAAGACTCAATCAGTAGGACTCGATCAAATTGTCCTGAATGTAGTCGAAGTTGATATCCAGCCCCAGCCCTGGGTCTTGGGAGATATGGACAAAGCCCTGGTCGTCCATGGGGTCCACGGGGCGGTTGAGCCAGGCGGGCGTGGCGTCGTAGTCAATGAAAGGGTGGAGCAGGCCGCGCTCGTAGAATTCGCCGGGGAAGCCCATGGCGCAGAGGACGTGGAGATTGCCCACGCCGCCGCCGTGAACCTCCATGCGCATCCCGAAGGACTCGGCCAGGTGAGCGATCTTCATGAGCGGGGTGATGCCGCCCACGTCGCCGACGCCGCCGCGCACCAGGTCACAGGCGCCGGCCTTGATCCACTCGGCGCGGGTGTACATTTTGCCCTCGGCGGTCTCCGGCCCACAGATGGGGAGGCGGGTATTTTCGCATAGCCATACGTAGCTGGACATGCTGTGCTCGTCCATCGGCTCTTCCATCCAGTAATAGTCCAGCTTCTCCAACTCTTTGGCGAGGTAGAGCGCCTCTTCCCGGCTGTAATAGTGGAAGGGGTCGAGCATGAGCGGCATATCGGGGCCGACGGCCTCGCGCACGGCGGCGCAGGCGGCGATGTCCCGCTTGACATTGGGCGCACCGGGGATGGGGGGCTGCCAGGTGTGGAGCTTGAAGGCCGGGTAGCCGCGCTCCTTGCACCAAAGGGCGAAGCGGGCGTAGTCTTCCGGCGTCGCCAGCCCACCCTCCAGGTCGTCGCCGCACATGGTGCTGGCGTAGGCGGGCACCTTATCGCGCGTCGCGCCCAGCAATTTGTGGACCGGCAGGCCGACCACCCGCCCCGCCAGGTCCCACAGCGCCAGGTCCACCACGGTCAGCACGCGGTCCACCAAGCTAGACAGGTTCAGGCGTTGGCGCTCCTTGAGCGCGTGCCAGATTTTCTCCCGGTAAAAGGGGTCCTCGCCGATGAGGATGGGCTTGACCAGGTTCTCCAGGGTAGGTTTGGCGATGCTGCCAAAGCAGTAGCCCTTGGCGCCCTCGTCGGTGTGGATGGTGAGCAGCGCGTTGGTAGCGTCATGCTCGGGACCCGGGTGGCCGTGGCCTTCAGAGTCGCGTACCGTGTTGGAGCGGTAGCGGAAGGTTTGCACAGTCACGTCGGTAATCTTCATGGGGAGCATCCTCTCTGAGCGTGTGTCGGGTGGATGGGAAATCGGACACTATACATGGGACAGTAACAGTAGTAGAAAATCGTGGCTTGATGATGGATAGTGACAGCCAGGGGGCGCAGTCAGAGAGTCAGGCAGTCGCCTCCGGGTGATATTGGCGCTGGCGCCACACATAACGGGGGCGATAGCCGAAGGCGCTCTCGGCGCGCGCACAGCTCAAGGGTGAGACATGACCGGCCAGCCCAGGGCGCACCTCGGTGGCCGCGCCAAAATGGGCGGCGACCAGCGCCGCGCTCTCCTGGTCGAGCACGACTTCGGCGCCGGTGATGTTGTAAGGACCGGAGGGAACCGAGGGCGCTTCAATCGCCAGCCGGCAGGCCAGGGCGGCATCGCGAGCGTCGGTGCGCGTCCAGAGCAGCCAGCTCCCGCTGGCAGGGTCCGCAGCCATCTGCTCGATCTCCGGCCCGATCTCCTGGGGCGCGCGCACGCCCATAAAGCGGAAGGAGAGGATCGTCATTCCCTCGTTGGCGACGAAGTAGTCTGCGGCTTGCTCGGCGGCGACTTTCGCCAGGGCATAGCTGTTGATCGGGCGCAGGGGGTGAGCTTCGTCCACGGGGACATAGACGGGAGCCGCGCCGGCAAACCCGTAGACCTGGGCGCTGGAGGCGTTGACCACGCGCGCCACGCCCAAGTCGGCGCAGGCGCGAAAGAGGTTGAACGCGCCGCGCACGTTGTCGCCGTAGGTGCGGGTATCTGGGACAATGCCGGCATTGGCCCAAGCCCCCAGGTGGATGACGGCCTCGGCGTCACTGTAAGCCAGCGCCCGGTAGACATCGCCCGGCTCGGTCAGGTTCACCTGCAAAAACTTGCCCGGCGCGCCGGGGGTAGGAATCAAGTCGGCATTGGTAACGGTATGGCCCGCGGCGGCCAGCTCGCGCACCACATAGCGCCCAATGCGTCCGCTGCCGCCAGTCACCAGTACGTTCATGCTGTCCGTTCGCTCTCTAGGGGTAGGCTGGGATAGATGGCTGCGCGCTGCGGCACAGAGAGGGGCGGTTGAGTTGTCGGCTCATGCCCTCGCTCGCGGGTATTATGGGAGGATCGGGAGGGGATGTCAATTTGGCCGCCCGGTTGTCACGCTGACCTGCCCCTAAGAGCTAGCCCAGTGAGAATTCAGGTTGAGAACTAGCTCGCAAAGGCAAATTTAGCTGTCTGTGCCAACGTTAGACTCGTAGCCAGCCACGAAAGCCTCGAGCAGCATAGAAAGTGGGCGCGCTGTTGTGATACACGAAGACATGGCCGTAGCGACGATCCGCAAAGAGGGCGCCGCCGCGTTCCCGAATATCCGAAGGCGTTTTCAGCCAGCTCGACGTTTTTGTATCGAAATTCCCCAGTTCCTGCAACGCTCGATATTGTTCTTCCGTCAAAAGCTCAATGCCCATGGCCGCGGCCATATCCATCGCGTTGCCTTCCGGATGCACCCCTCGCTTTTCCCTCTCCTCCTGCCCTGCGCGGTCGTAACAGATGCTTCGGCGGCCTATCGGACTTTCCGCTGAACAATCGTAAAAGATATATTCGCCGGTCTTTTGGTCATGACCAACCACATCCGGTTCACCGCCGGTTCTTTCCATCTCATGGAGTGACCACAGTCTTGCAGGATTGGCTTCCAGTCTTGCTTGTACGTTCGCCCATTCCAGACCTGGATGGCGGTTCATGTGTTTCTCAAACCGGGCTTTCAATATCCTGAGCAACTCTTCACGTTGTTCTGGCGACAACTTTTTTTCAGGTTCCATACTTGTCCTTCGTACCAAAGCCCACCGTTCACCGAGCCTTCGGGCATGGGAAGCGGCTCAGGGACCGCCAGCTAGAGAGCCATGACCGAGCCGTCGGGCAACTCCTCGCCGTGCAGCGCCATCCCTTCCAGATGGAAGAGAAGCGCCTCATACATGTTCTGGATCATCTCGTCTATTGTATCGCCCGTAGCGACACAGCCGGGTACGTCGGGCGAATAAGCGCCGTAGTTCTCGCCATCCTGCCCGCCTTCCACCACCAAATTGCGTTGCATCTCCATAGCCATCCGCTTCGGCATTGTCCGCGCCCTCATTCAACTAGCCAATTATACTGTGCCAGTGAGCCAGCTCGTTGTCAAGCGTGTGCCGCCACGCCCCGCGCCTGCCGTAGCCGCGCCGCCCTCGAAAGCGCAGCGCCTTGTGTGCGTCAGCGCTGCGTCCTCTGAGCGCCCACGCCCTCTATGGGGAAGGCGCTGGGTTAGCCAAAGCGTGGGCCGAACACGGCTGGCGGAACTGCGGTCAGGCCGGCACGGCGTCGCCGTCCGGTGTGCTTAACGGGATCGTCATGGCTTCGATCCTGGCCTTGTGGTCGGCCATCAGGTACCGCTGCTCGGCGACCAGGATAGCGCGGTCGGCGCTCCAGAAGAAGTTTTCGCGCCCGATCTGCTCGTCCAGCCCGGCCCGCTCGATCATGCGCATGACATTAGGCTGGACGCCGGTCAGCATCAGCACCTTGCCGGCGTGGGCGAGCTGTTCGTGGAGCGAGGCCAGCGCCTCCAGACCGGAAATGTCAATGGTGGGCACGGCGCGCATGGACAGGATGAGCACCTGCACATCTTCTTCATGGGCAAAGGCTTCGTTGAAGTTGCTGGTGGCGGCAAAGAAGAGGGGGCCGGTCAGATAGGCAACGCGGATCGCGCCACAGTTGGTCTCCACCGGCATTCCCCGCTCGCGCATCTTCTCCACATCCACCTCGCGGATATCCACCTGGAGGTTCGCTATCTGGTTGATAAAGACCGCGGCGGAGATGGCGGCGCCGATCAGGATGGCCTGGGTCAGGTCAAGGGTGATGGTCGCCAGCAGGGTGATGACAAAGGTGATCATACCTGTCTTGAAACGGTTGTGGAAGATGAAGCGAATGGCGTGCCACTCGTTCATGCGGACGGCGGTGACCATCAGCACGCCGGCCAGCGCGGTCAGCGGGATGCGGGCGATCACCGGCGCAAAGAGCAGCGCCGACGCCAGGAGGGCCAGCGAGTGGATGATGGAGACCAGCCGGGTCTGCCCACCCGATTTGATGCCGACAGAGGAGCGAGCGATGGCCGCGGTGGCAGGCACGCCGCCAAAAAAGGGGATGAGGATGTTGCCCACACCCTGGGCGACCAGCTCCTGATTGGCCTGGAGGCGAATGCCCGTCATCTTGCTGGCGACTGCGCCGCACAAGAGGGATTCGACCGCGCCCAAGGCCGCGATAGAGAGCGCGGGGGCCAGCAGCGACGACAGGTTGTTCCAGGGGATGGCGCTCAGGGTCAACCGCTCATCGAGCAGGATGGTGCGGGGGATCTCGCCGATGATAGGCACTTGAAAGCCGGCCAGCGCCGCGGTCAGGCTGGCGAGGATGATCCCGGCCAGCGAGCCGGGCAGAAATTTCGCCCAGCGGCTCGGCCAGAAGACCATCATCACGATCACGATGCCGCCGATCACCATGCTCTGCCAGTTGGGCGTCCAGCCGCCGTGGAAGTAGCCAAAGAGCTTGAGCAGCGTAGACTCTTCGGCAGGGGTTGTGATGCCCAGGAAGTTGTCAATCTGGCCGACAAAGATGATGACGGCAATGCCGGAGGTAAAGCCGGTGATGACGGGCGCGGGGATAAAGGCGATGAAGCGCCCCAACCGCAACAGGCCGATCACCAGGATTAGAACGCCGGCCATGACGCCGGTGACCCAGACGCCTTCCAACCCATAGCGGGCGCTGATCAGGATGAGAATCGCGCTCATGGCCCCGGTCGGGCCGGAGATTTGATAGGGAGCGCCGGACAGCCCGCCGATGAGGATGCCGCTGAGGATGGCCGTGACCAAACCGGCGGCAGCAGTTGCGCCGGAGACTACGCCAAAGGCCAGGGCCAGCGGCAGAGCTACCGCGGCCACGGTCAATCCGGCCAGCAGGTCTTGCCGGAATTTGCCAACTGAATAGTTGTGAAATTCGCGCTGCCATAGCTGGCGCAGGGACAAACGTTGCATGGCCGGTGCTTTCTTCTCTAGATGCGTTGCTAGATACGTTAGTGGCTAGATGAGATAGTGGGGTGATAGGCGAAGGAGCGGTGGCGTCAGGAATGACCGGTGTTCGAGCTGTGTCGCCTTGGAATAGGTAGCGTGAGGGAGGCCCCGACGAGGAACTGCCGGCCCATGCGGTCGGTGGATACGTCTGCTGGCTGCCTCTGTGCTATCATGAAGGCTGCTATCATGAAGGCTATCATGAAAGACAAATGCACAATCAAATACACAAGCAACCGGTATACGCCCGCAGCCCGGCTTTTGTCAATAATGCCGCGCCCGTAGATGACATTATTCAGGATTCAGGCAAAAGGATTCAGACGAGACCCCGCAGAAGGGAGTCTTCAGGCCGGCGGATGAGTGAGCATGGAAGTGAGGTAACGGTTTGGAAAATGTGATCACCGCGCTGGAGGTACAAAAGCACAACAAGGAACGCGTGAATGTTTTTTTGGACGGCAACTTTGCGTTTGCCGTCAGCCTGTTGGCGGCGGCCCGGCTGCGCAAGGGGCAGCGCCTGACGCCGGCGCAGATCGCCGAGCTAAAGGAGGAGGGCGCAATAGACCTGGCCTACCAGCGCGCCCTGCGCTATCTCAGCCTGCGCCCGCGCAGCGAAAGCGAGCTGGTGACGTACCTGCAGGGCAAGGAGGTTGCAGAGGAGGTGATCGCCGCCGTCATGGCGCGGCTGCGGGAGAGGGGCTATGTAGATGACGGGGCCTTTGCCCGTTTCTGGGTAGATAACCGTACCCGTTTCCGCCCGCGCGGCGCACGCGCCCTGCGCTATGAGCTGCGCCAGAAGGGGGTGGAGAGCAGCGCCATTGACGAGGCGCTGGAGGATCAGGATGAAGAGGCGGCTGCCTGGGCGGCCGTGGAGCCTAAGATCGAGCGTTGGCAGGCGCTGCCGCGTGAGGAGTTTGACCAGAAGCTGATGGGCTTCCTGGCCCGCCGCGGCTTTGGCTATGGGGTCTGCCGCAGGATAGCACAACGGGCTTGGGAACGGCTGCACGGCGAATGAGCCTGCAGTGAGATCATGGCTCGTGACGGACTACCTCCAGAAGCGCCTGCCCATTGGTCAGCGCAGTGACGGCTTCACTGAAGGCAGCTAGGTGCTCCGTCGGCAGCCGGAGATGGTAGGTGACGTCGGCTGTATACTCCTCGTCTAGCACTTCCGCTTCGTACTCCGGCAGCAGGCGCTTGAGCGGCGTCACCGAGCTGTAATCAAAGAGCAAGGTGATCTGGGAGCGGGGAACTCGCTCCACCGTGGGGAGAGACGCCAAGGCTAGTTGTACACCGCCGCTGTAGGCCTTGACCAGCCCGCCCTTGCCCAAGAGGGCGCCGCCGAAGTAGCGGGTGACGACGGCGCAGATGTCGCCGATGCCGCTATGCAGGAGAACGGTCAACATAGGGCGGCCGGCGGTGCCATGCGGCTCGCCGGCGTCGCTCATTCCCACCTGGCCGGTGCTGCCGGGCGGCCCGACCACATAGGCCCAACAATTGTGGCTGGCGTCGGCGAACTCGGCGCTGACCTCGGCAATCAGGTCACGAGCATGGTCCACCGTGGGCGCGTAGCCCACGGTGGTGATAAAGCGGCTACGCTTGATCTCTTCCGTCACCCGATGGCGCTGGGCCGGAATCGGGTAACGCAGCGGGCGGTCAGCTAATTCCACCGGTGGTCGTCATCGTCGCTATAGTCGTCATAATCATCGTCGTCGAAGTCATCCTCCAGCTCGAAATCCTCCTCGTCCTCCAGCGTCTCCAGGTCTTCGTCCCCTAGCTCTTCTTCATCCAAGAACTCTTCATCGTAGTCGTCGGATTCTTCATCCAGTTCCTCATCCAACTCTGCATCTAGCTCTGTGTCCAGCTCGTCGTCCCACTCTTCGCTTTCGTCCTCTTCGGCCCAGTCCAGCTCAAGCGGGTTGGTGCCCACGACTTCAAGCTCGGCGCCACAGTTGGCGCAGGTGACTTTTTGCCCCAAGCGTGGGCGTGTCTCCAGCTCAATTTCTTCGTCACACTCAATACAATGCGCGGTCGGCATAGCCTTCTATTCCTTCAGTATGGGTGTCAGTAGGGGTGTGCCTAGTTGTGTGCCTTGAGCGGCAGCAACCAAATCACCTGTGGGCAGTCGCAACATGCACCCCGGCCCGCGGCCGGTCTATCCACTCCCGTCCACAGGACATGATGCCATTATAAAGTTCTGGTCAAGTATCAGTAAATCAAGCAGTGGCAGTTCGCTTCTTGGCTTGCGTGAAGCGTCGCCGGGCGTCTCTCCGGCGATCCTGCGTTGACAATCCTGGCACAGAAGGCTAAAATTCTTGACATGATGAACTCCCGACATGACGATGCCTGGCACTCATCTTCTTCCCTGATCACCTATATCGGGTACATCACAGGTCCGCGGGCCGAGCAGCCGGTTGGCGTGCGCGTGGTGGAGCCGCCGCCTGGCACGCGCCAGCACCAGCGGGGCAATCTCTATGCGGTCGTTGAGCTGAGCGGTGAGCATCCGGACCGGGCGGCCATTGCCGATCGGCTGCTGACCGACATGCAGCGCGCCTACTACGTCTCCAAGGGAAGCCAGTCCCAGGTGATGGTCGAGGCGCTCCAGCAGGCGCAACAATCGTTGCGAGAGGTCAATGCCCACAGCCCCTATTTCCCGCTCCAAGCGGGCTTGTTGTGCGCGGCCTTGCTCAACGGTAAGCTGCTGGTGGCGACCAGCGGCTCTGCATTTGCGTTGGTGCGCGCCAGCGACAAAGTCCATATGTTCCCCTCCGAGGTAAGCTTGAGCGGAGGCGGCTATGGCTTGAGCGCGGCGCCGGTGGAGATTTTTCGCCAAGATGTGAAGGAGGACGATGCCTTCTTTGTCGGCGGCGGCGGCTGGCTGCGCCGGGTGCCGATCCGCACATTGGCGAGCATCGTGGCCTTTACCAGCGCCG
>DATLZJ010000880.1:0-2476 GCA_035574055.1 Caldilineaceae bacterium | reverse complement strand
ATCTTTATTGATCTGCGCGACCGCTTTGGATTGACTCAAGTGACCATTGACTCCGAGAGCGCCCCCGCCGCGCATGAGGTAGCTGCCCAGGCGCGCAGCGAGTATGTGCTGCAGGTGCAGGGGGTGGTGCGGCCCCGTCCCGCGGGCTTTGAGAACCCCAACCTGGCGACCGGCGCCATTGAGGTCATCGCCGAGCAGGTGACGATCCTCAACCCGGCTAAGACGCCGCCCTTCTATGTCAGCGGCAATGCCGACGATGTAGACGAGGCGCTGCGCCTCAAGTATCGCTACTTGGACTTGCGCCGCCCGCGCATGGTCTACAACCTGACGCTGCGCCACCGCATTGTGCGCTTTATCCGTGAGTTTCTCTCGGCCAGGGACTTTCTGGAGATCGAGACGCCCATCCTGCTCAAGAGCACGCCGGAAGGCGCGCGCGACTTCGTGGTGCCTAGCCGGCTTCACCCCCACGAGTTCTATGCGCTGCCGCAAAGCCCCCAGCAGCTCAAGCAGCTCTTGATGGTGGCCGGCATCGAGCGTTATTTCCAGATCGCCCGCTGCTTCCGGGATGAAGACCTGCGCGCCGACCGCCAGCCGGAGTTCACCCAACTGGACCTGGAGATGAGCTTTGTAGACGCCGCCGACATCCGGGCGCTGATCGAGGCGCTCCTGATCGAGCTGAGCCGGGAGGTCAGCCCCAAGCGCATCCAGCAGATCCCCTTCCCGGTGTTGACCTATGCCGAGGCCATGGATAAGTATGGGATAGACCGGCCCGACCTGCGCTTCGGCCAAACGCTCTTTGACCTGGGGCCGGTGGCGCGGCAAGCCAACTTTGGCGTCTTTCGCAATGCGCTGGATGCCGGCGGCCAGGTCAAGGGCGTGGTCTATCCGGGCGGCGCTCACCTAAGCCGGCGGGAGATTGACGAGCTGACGGAGTTCGTCAAGCAGTACGGGGCCAAAGGACTGGCCTGGATCGGGGTGACAGGCGAGCCGGACGCCCAGGGGCTGTACCCTGACGCTGCGCTCCGCAGCCAGATTGCCAAGTTCTTCACCCCGCAAGAGCTGCGCGCCATTGTGGAGGCCAGCGGCGCCCAGACCGGCGACCTTATCCTTATCGTGGCCGACCAGCCGGGCGTCGTGGCCCAGAGCTTGAGCAATCTGCGGCTGGAGATTGGCCGCCGCGCCAAGCTCATTGACAACGACGTGCTGGCCTTCTGCTGGGTCGTAGATTTCCCACTGTTGGAGTACAACCCGGACGAGCAGCGTTGGCAGGCGGTCCACCACCCCTTTACCAGCGCGCGCGACGAGGATTGGGCGAAGCTGGAGAGCGACCCAGGCGCGGTGCTGGCGAAAGCCTACGATATCGTGCTCAACGGCTGGGAGATCGGCGGCGGCAGCATCCGGATTCATCGTAGCGATCTGCAAGACCGGCTCTTTACCGTGTTGGGGCTGGACCGCTCCCACATGGAGGCCCAGTTCGGCCACTTGTTGGAGGCGTTCCAGTACGGCGCGCCGCCTCATGGCGGCATTGCATTAGGCATTGACCGGGTGGTTGCGCTCTATGCCGAGGCGGACAGCATTCGCGATGTGATTGCCTTTCCCAAGACGGCGGCGGGCACCGACCTGATGGTGAATGCGCCCAGCCCGGTCACGGAGGAGCAGTTGCGGGAGCTCCACATCATGCTCCGGCCAGAGAAGGTGGCGACCCCATAGGCAGGCGCCGGGCGATGAGGTCCGGTGCAGGTCGTCCTGCGCCCGTAGTTTGTGGAGTTCCGTGTTCGGTAAGCGAGATGACTCTGTGGCACAGATCAGTTCGTCGGCGCCGGTGACACCGCAACTCCGGCGCGAGGTGGGCTTTTGGGGCGCGGTCATGATGGGCTTTTATGCCATCATCGGAACCGGCGTCTTTGTGGGGATTGGAATCGCCGCCGGCATCGCCGGCCCCGCGGTGCTCTTAGCGATCCTGGTGGCTGGGCTGGTGGCGCTCTGTAACGGTCTTTCCAGCGCCCAGTTGGCCGAAAGCAACTCGGTCAGTGGCAGCGCCTATGAGCATGGGTATCGCTATCTCCACCCGACATTGGGCTTTGTCGCCGGGTGGATGTTCTTGTGCGCCCAAAGCGCTTCGGCTGCCACCGCCGCGCTGGGCTTTGCCGGCTATCTGCTCAGCGCGTTGGACGTCAACAGCCAGATTTGGCGTATTGGGCTGGGGCTGGCCGGCGTCGTGCTGCTTACGATGCTCGTATTGAGCGGCATCCGCCAATTGCACTTTACGATATGGCTGGTGGTGGGGCTGACGCTGGGGTCGCTCTTCTTTTTTGTGGCGGCAGGACTGCCCGCAGTGGCCGGCGGCGTTGCCTTCTTCGAGCCGTTCTTCCCGCCGCCTGCTGCGGGCGTCAGTCCGGCGCGTGCCCTCTTCCATGCCGCGGCGCTCATGTTCGTCGCCTATACAGGCTATGGGCGTATTGTCGCGTTGGGTGAG
>DATLZJ010000879.1:0-3135 GCA_035574055.1 Caldilineaceae bacterium | reverse complement strand
GTGCGGTTTGACCGCCGGTGCGTTTATCTGTACAATAGGGGATACGGCGGGGAGTAGCGCAGTCCGGCAGCGCACAGCGTTTGGGACGCTGGGGTCGTAGGTTCAAATCCTATCTCCCCGACCTGAGGGTGAATGCGCGTGGGCCGGTGTCCCGGCAGGTCGAGGGCGTCCGGCCCATGTGATTCTTGCCGGCCTATAAGCGATACTGTAGGTGCGGTATCCTTACCGCACGCTCTCGCATAGCCGGCACGTGCGGCAGGATGCCGCACCTACGGGATTGGGATGGCGCCTATGTTGCGCTTTTCCTGCAGGCTGGTTGCACGATAGCAGAGCACCGTGCGGGTATAGCTTAATGGCAAAGCTCCTGCCTTCCAAGCAGAGGATGCGGGTTCGATTCCCGCTACCCGCTCACTCAAAGGTTGCTTTTGAGTAGACCACACTTCTCGCAGGTCCTCTTGCAGTTTCCTCGCAGGTTTCCGGATCGGTAGCTCAACGGCAGAGCAGGGGGCTCATAACTCCTTGGTTACAGGTTCGAGTCCTGTCCGATCCACCTTTTTCTACCTCAAGTGACACGCGAGATGGAGGTCTCTTAATGACAGGAGCCAGGGCTTGTACTGAGGAAACTGCCCAAGTCGTTGCGCTGGTCGAGGCGTTCAACCAGGCCTTTAACCGGCAGGACATCGAAGCCGTGATGGCGCTGATGGCCGATGACTGTGTCTTTGAGAACACTTACCCGCCGCCCGACGGGACCCGCCATGTGGGCTGGCAGGCTGTGCGCGAGAGCTTTGCCGGCTTTTTTCGCTCCTCCCCCGGCGCTAGCTTTGAGACCGAGGAGATGGTCGCGCTGGGCGACCGCTGCGCCGTGCGCTGGCGCTACCGTTGGGGCAATCACGGCGGCGAGACGGGCCATGTACGCGGCATTGACCTCTTCCGCGTCCGCGACGGCAAGATCACGGAGAAGCTCTCCTACGTAAAAGGATAACCTCAGCTATAAACCGCATCCGCTAGAATTTGGTCTCGCAGGGCCGAATGGAGGGCTTTGGGCGTCGCCAGGTCTACACGGCATCCTAGTATCTCGCGCAGGCGGCGCTGGAGGCGCAGGAACACAAATCTCTTGAAACTGGGACTGCCTACTCCCTACCCCCCTCTTCACGGATAAGTGTGATCACCCGAAACGCCTCGGCATATGGCAGGCCGGCGGCTTTGCCGACCTCGCCGGCCCACTCCCGAATCCACTGGCCGTCGCCCACGTCGAGCTGGCTCTTGTGGCAGCGCAGCGCCTCGATCTTGCGCTCGATGGCGCTGGAGATATCCACATGGGTGGTGACCTGCTTATCGTCGCTCGCCAGGTACAGCTCCTTGACCTGGTGCGGCTCAAGCCCCTCGTCCAGCAATTCAGGGAAGATGGGCCGGCTGACGGCGCAGGGATAGACAGCATAGACGGTGGAGAGGTCCACCGCATGATGGTCTGGGTGGTTGATGTAGCCGTCGCCATAGAACAGGACCGACGGGTCGCCACAGACCACCCGGTCGGGCTTGAGCCGGCGGATCAGCCGGGTGATGTCGCGGCGCAGCTCCAGGGTCGGCTGGAGGGTTCCGTCGGGATAGCCCAGAAAGATCACCTCGCGGACGCCGGTCACCGCGCAAGCGGCCCGCTGCTCCGCCTCGCGGATTTTCACCAGCTCCGCCAGATCTCGCCCCGGCTCATTGCTGCCCGCCGCGCCGTTGGTGACCACCACATAGATAACCTCGGCGCCCTGATCGGACCAGACAGCCGCGCTGCCGCCACAGGTGAACTCGGCGTCGTCGGGGTGGGCAAAGAAGCCCACAATGCGCAGCGGCGGGCCAGGTTGGGAAGCAGGGGTAGGGTCGGTCATCACAGCTCCTTACTCGACCGGCTCACCCTGGGCATCCACCAGCACCACCTCGCCCAGCTCTTCCAACTGGGGCAGAAGAACCTCGGCGTCGCCCACGACGACGATGGCCGGTTGCTCCACTTCGATATATTGATTGACCGCCGCTTGGACCTCAGCGGCGGTGACTGCCTCGATGGCGCCGACAAACTCGTTGGCGCTCTCCCAGGGCAGGCCGAGCAGGAAGTAGCTCGCCAGAATATCGGCAAAGCTATTGGGGACGGCTGTCTGCATCAGATACTGGCCGGTGAGGAAGCTCTTGGCATTGGCAAGCTCCTCGTCACTCAGCCCCTCGCGGCTCAGGCGCTCCAGCTCAAATAAGATTTCATGGATGGCCGCGCCGGCCGTTTCCTCGTTGACGCTGCCGGCGATGACGAACGCCCCGGCATCCTGGAGCATATCCAGGGTGCTGCGCACACCATAGGTATAGCCCTTGTCCGCGCGCAGGTTCCGGTAGAGGCGTGAGGTCTGCGAGCGACCACCCAACGCATGGTTGGCGACCAAGAGGGCGAAGCGGTCTTCGGCGGCGCCGCGGATGGCGCGGTTGCCGACCCGGACAACGGCCTGGCCTGCCGCCGGCTGGTCAATGAGATAGATGACATCCTGGGCGCGGGGCGTTGCCTCCGGGTAATCCAGATAGTCCGGCGCGTCGCCGGCGGGCCACTCGCCGAAAAGCACCTCGACCTGCCGCCGCGCCTCCAGCTCGGTCATATCTCCGGTAATGACCAGCAGCGCGTTGCCCGGCACAAAGTAAGCAGCGTGGAACGCAGCCAGGTCCTCAGGGGTCAGCGTCTCCATGATAGCGGGCGTGCTATAGGCGCTGTAAGGATGGCCGTCCAGGATCACCCGCCGGAACTGCCGGTCGGCCAGCGTGAGCGGGTCGCTCTCGTCAAAGGCCATGTCAGCGATCAACTGCTGCTGGGCAATCGAGAATTCAGCCGCCGGAAAAGTAGGGTGCATCGCCACATCGGCCAGCACGCCCAAGAGCCGCTCCTGCTCGAAGGAGGGGCCGGCGATCGAGATGGCGATGTGCTCCGCCGCGGCGGCAGCCGAAAGCGTCCCGCCGATGCTTTCAACCTCGGCGGCGATCTCCTCGGCGCTGTGGTTCGCGGCGCCCTTGGTGATCACCTCCGCCAACAACTGCGCCAGCCCCTGTTGGCCCTCGGCAACCGAAGCATTGCCGCCGCCTGTATAGAGCGAAAAGCGCACAACCGGCGCTTTG
>DATLZJ010000878.1:0-9494 GCA_035574055.1 Caldilineaceae bacterium | reverse complement strand
GCTATTAGGATGGGCAGGGTAAAGTCTTCGTGAGCCATTTGGAGGAGCGGGGTTCCTTGCAGGTCTCCGCGGATCCAAATCGCGTTGAAAGAGATGTCTATGCTGCCTACCTTCCGGACAATCTCATCGAGATGCTGCTCGATGGCCTGTGGATCGAGAGCATCAACAACAGCCACCTCGGCGGCTCCGCCCGCGCCGGTAATTTCCTCGGCCACGGCTTCAAGCTTTGTCTGAGTACGGCCCGTCAGGAAGACCTTTGCTCCCTCGCGCGCAAAGGCGCGCGCAACCGAGCCACCGATATGCCCTCCTGCGCCATAGATGACGGCGTGCTTACCCTTGAGCAACATATTGCCTCCTCTCTTTGTCTTGGCCCTTTATCTCAGTAGGAATGCGGGTGATTCCTTGGGCTTGATGACGCTGCTGCAAGGGGATTGTACTTTTCACATACCGCCATCAGCAAATTTGTTCTATTCCGAACAATTGGTTGGCGGCGAAGAGGCCGAAGGCGTTGATATAGTGGTCAATGGCGCGGGCGATGCGGGCGACCACGTATTGATGGGGGTTGGGCAAGAGGGGAGCCAGGTTGGCGTAGAGCTGCTGCCGGGCCGCCTGAACCTGGGCGTCGGTCCAAATGTAGCGGGCGCCGGTCTGCACCAGCCAGGCGCGGCGGTCGGGGGCCAGATCGGCAAAGGGGACGGCGCGCTCATCGGGCTGGAGCCACTTTTGCCAGCGGTTGGAGCGAAAGACAGCATCCTCCAGCGCCTCCAGCAGCCGCGAGGGCTGGACACGAGGACAAGCGGCGCAAAGGGCGCGTTCCTTGGCGACCAGATCGGCCAGCGCCTGGTACTCGACCGCAGTGAACTCCGGCCCCACGTTGGCGCCCCCCATCCCGGCGGCAGGATAGGCTTCGGGGTTGGCGACCCAATCCGTGTAATGGCCCTTGACCAGCGAGCCATAGGGCGCAACCAGGTCAAAGAGCCGGCGAGCAACGCTGGGATCAAAATCCGTCGTGTGCAGGTCGGTGCCCACCTTGCCCACGATGAAGCAGGGCCAGGCGTGGAGCAGGTTGCGGGCAGCCAGGCCCTCATGCAGCCCTGCCAGAAACGCGGTGAAGCTCTCCAGGTTGACCAGCCCGCCGTGGACTTCCTCCGTGCCCACCTCGTAGGCCACCGGCGGCAACCCCAGCGCCGTCCGGCGATCCTCGGCAAAGGCGATCAGCTCCAGGGTGCGCTCGATGACCAGGGCAATGGGGATGGGCGCATCGCCCGGCAGGGTGCGGTCCACGGTCGGGTCAATGTGGAGCAAGGCATAGCCGGCGCGCAGGCACGCCTCCAGGCTCGCCTTGACCTCGGTCATGGTCTCTGCCAGCGAAAGGCCGGCGCGGCTGTGGGCGTCCTTGAGCCAGGGGCCGCCGTGGTCAAGGCAGGGGTAGAGGGAGTCTATCCCGTAGTGCGCGCCAAAGCGCCGGAGATGGGCCACAAAATCGGCGGGCGTCCAGCCGGTGTAGCCGCCGTCTCGGTCCACCTGGTTGAGGGTGGCGGCAAAGAGCATGGGCATATGGTTCTGGGCCGCGGCTTGAACCGCCGCCTCCAGCACGGCCTCTGAGTTGGGGCAGACGGCCAGGAGCGTCACTTGCGCCCGACCGCGGGCGCGCAGTTCGATGAGAGTACGGACAAGGCGATTCAGGGATGGGAGAGACATATCAAGCTCGTTGTTGGATCAGGCCCTGGGCTTCGGGCAAGGTGGGCTGGGCAGTGGTCCCGCCGGCTGCACGCGTGGAGAGCGCGCCGCAGGCGCAGGCAAGGGCCAGGCTCTGCTCAATTTCCCAGCCGTTGAGGAAACCGTAGAGAAAGCCGGCGTTGAAGCTGTCGCCTGCGCCCGTGGTGTCCACGACATCGCCTTCATCCAAGCGAAAGCCGGGGTCGCTGACCGTCCTGCCATCGTGACGGCAAGTTGCGCCGTCTACCCCGCGCTTGACCACCACTGCCGGCACGACCGCGCCCAGGCGGTCAAGCGCCTCACCCAGATGGTCGCAGCCGGCAATTGCCAGCGCCTCCTGCTCATTGGGCAGGAAGACATCGGTCTGCTGGAGCACCTGCCAAAGACCGTGGTCCCATGCTTCGCTGGGGTCCCAGTTGGTGTCGAGCGAGACGGTGGCGCCCCCGGCGCGCGCCTCGGCCAGCAGGGGGGCCAGACCAGGGCGCAGGCTGTGCTGGAGAAAGTAACTGGTGACATGGACATGGCGGGCGCGGGCCAGCAGACGGCGATCCACCTGCCGCACGTCCAGTGCATCAATGGCGCCCAGATAGGTAAGGATTGCCCGGTCTCCCGGCACATTCAGGATGACGCTCAAGCCGGTCTTGAGCGCCGGGTCCACCACGATGCCGCGCGTATCCACATTGCGGGCCTGGAGGCTCTCCAGCATGAAGCGACCAAAGAAGTCGTCGCCCACCACGCCACAATAGCCGACGCGCAAATCCAGGCGGGCCGCGCCGCAGGCGAAGATGGTGCCGGAGCCGCCGATGGTCAGCGTCGCGTCCTCCACCACCGTCTCGACCTGTCCAAAGACCGGCTGCGCCTCCGGCCCCAGGATCAGGTCCACATTCACTTCACCAAGCACTACAATATCAAAGTCGCGCACTTACTTCATTCCGCTGAGGGTGAATCCTTGCACGATCCAGCGTTGGAGCAAGGCATAGACGATGAGGATGGGCACGACCACCAGTACGCTTGCCGCCATGGTCAGGTCATAGCGAGTGCCGTGCATGGAATTGAACCAGGTCAACACGATGGGCAGGGTGCGCTTTTCATGGCTGGTGATGACAATCAGCGGCCAGAGGTAACTGTTCCAGGTGCCCATAAAGGTAAGGATGCCGAGCGTCGCCAGGGCCGGGCCGATCTGGGGCAGAATAACGTGCCAATAGATGCCGAACTCGGAGGAGCCGTCAATGCGCGCCGCGTCCATCAGCTCATTGGGCAGCCCCTGGATGAACTGCTTCATCAAGAAAATGCCAAAGGCGCTGGTCGCCCCCGGCACCACCAGCCCCCAAAGCGAATCAATCAGCCCCAGCTTGACCAGCATCAGATAGCTGGGGATCATCAAGACCTGGAACGGGATCATCAGCGTCGCCAGGATAAAGCCAAAGAGGATGTTCTTGCCGAAGAACTCATACTTGGCAAAGATGAAGCCGGCCAGCGAGCTGGTGAAGAGCACCAACAGGACAAGGCTGCCGCTGACAAAGAGGCTGTTGCCATAGAAGCGCAACAGCGGAATCTTGGGGTCGCTGAGGATGGTGCGGTAGCTCGCCAACGTCGGGCTTTCAGGCCAGAGGGTAGGCGGCAGCCGGATGATCTCCGATGAGCTTTTAAAGGAGCCGAGGATCATCCAAACAAAGGGCAGCAGCGTCACCAGACAGCCGGCGGTCAGCAACAGGTAGAGCAATGCCTGGCCCAGGTAGCGGCGCACGCGCTGCCGGGCGCGCCGCCGCGTGGTCGCGGCAGGGCGGAGCAGCGCCTGGGCGCCGGCCGCGCTCGTCGCCGATGGTGTAGCCGGATTGGTCGCCGGAGTGGTCGTCGTCATGGCCGTTCCTCTGAGTTTCGGTCTAGTACTCCCACTGGGAGCGCAACAGCCGGGTCTGGATCAGGGTGACAATAAAGATCAGGGCAAAGAGCACCAGCGAGGTCGCGCCGGCCCAGCCCATATTGCCGAAGCGGAAGGCGTTGAGATAGATGTCTAGCACCATGACGCGCGTCTGATCCTGTGGCCCGCCGCTGGTCATGATCTGGATGATGTCAAAGACCTGGAACGAGGAGATCATGGTCAGCACGCAGACAAAGAGCAGGGTCGGGCGCAGCAGCGGCAAGAGGATGCGCCAGAACATCTGCCAGCCGGTCGCGCCGTCCACCTGGGCCGCCTCGCGAAACTCACGGGGGATGCCCTGGAGCGCGGCGATGAAGATCACCAGGTTGTAGCCCATATCCCACCAGAGATAGGTGATGATCACCGCCCACATGGCGACCGGCACCCCCAGAAAGGCGTTGCGCGGGTCGGTGAGCCAGATGACCATGTCGCCGCCCAGCGCCTTGATGATCATGTTGAGCAGCCCCTGCTGCGGGTGGTAGAGATAGCCCCAGATCAGGGCGACGCCCACCGAAGCCGTCACCGTGGGCAGAAAGTAAATAAAACGGTAGACCGTCTTGAGCCGGGCATCAATGGCCTCAATCGCCATCGCCAACGGGATGGTGATCATCAGGTTGAGCGGCAACACCAGGAACGAGAAGATCAGGGTGTTGCGTAAGCTCGCCCGGAATTTCTGCGCCTCTAGGGAAGCGCCGAACATCTCACGAAAATGCTCCAGCCCCACGAAGGGATTCGCGCCGCCCAGCCCCAAGAGGCCGCTGCCGGCATTGGCAGGGTTGTAATCGAAGAAGGCCAATGTCACCGCCCAGACCATTGGAAAGAGCGTCCAGAAGAGCATGTACAGTGTCAAGGGGATGATGGCGCCAGCGACGAAAAAGGTCTTGGCCCGGTTTTGGCTTGTCCAGGCGCTGGACCGGCGTCGAGGCCGGGCCACAGGCACAGTGGTCATGGCAAACTCCATCTACTCGGCAGGGCCGGGCGGCGACACCCGGCCCTGCGTCTGGCCGAACGGCGACAGGTTACATCCGGTGAAGCGCCACCGGCTATTGGAACATGGCATTGGCCTCGGCGTCAATCGCCTCTAGGGTCTGATCGACGGTCTCCGAGCCTTGCAACATCGCCAGGATGTGGGGGTAGACGATCTCATACCAGAAGAGGTCGCGGTCAGGCAGGGGACCGACATAGCGCCCATAGTCCAGCACTTGCAGGGACGCCTCGATCCAGGGGATGTCGTTGAGCAGGCTTGGATCGGTGGCGACGGATTTGAGCGCCGGGACCGTGCCCGTGGCGACATTCCAAACGCGGGCGTTCTCCGCCTCGGCGGTGGCGAACTTTACAAACTCAAAGGCCATCTCCGGGTGCTGGCTATTGGGCGAGACCACCTTGCCCCAGCCCGCATCGGCGGCGAAGAGATGCTGGTCGCCGGCATAATTGGGCAGTCGCACATAATCGAACTCTAGATCGGGGAACTGGCTGCGGCCTTCGGGCACCACCCACGGACCAATAAAGCCGATGGCGACCAGATTCTGGAAGAAGGCATCGCCGACCCAGTTGCTTTCGCTGTTGAAAAGGAAGGGATCGGTCACCTGGTAGTCGTCAACCCAGGACTTCATATCCTCCAGCGTTGCGCGCGCCTCTTCAGTCATGAAGTTGAGACCGCTGCCGTCGGGCTTCCAATACTCGCCGCCGCGCTGCAAAATCCCGGCCAGGAACTGAAAGGCCAGCCCATCCCCGGAGATGAAGTGGAAGCCAGAGACGGTCATGGTATCGCCGTCCCGTTGGGCGAGCTGCTGGGCGTCGGTTAGCAGATCCTCCATGCTCTCCCATTGGGGTGGGTAGGGCACACCGGCGGCCTCAAAGAGCGCCGGGTTGACCAGCACCGCGCCGTTCTCGATGTTGAACTCTTGGGGCAGCCCATAGAGCTTGCCGTCACAGTAATAGCCATCCAGCGGCGCCTGGTAGAACACTTCCTGGGCCTCGGTGTAGGCCATGACGGTGTCGGGCAACTCCGCCAGCCGGTCGGAGTAGCCACAGACCCAGGAGCCGAAGAGTTCCATGATGTCCGCCTCAGTGCCGGCAGGCATCGCCGTCTGGAGCGTCTGGATGTAAACGTCATAGGGGAAGGACTCTAGGGTGATGTTCACATTGGGGTGCTGCTCCTCGAAGCGCCGGATCAGCTCCTCGTTGGCAGCAATGAACGAGGTATTCTGATGCATCCACAGCCGCAGCTCAATCTGCTCTTCGCCGGCGGCTGCCTCTTCTTGCGCTTGTTCCTGTGGCTGGGCAGCAGGCTGCTCGCCTCCTGCCGGCGCCTGTGCAGCCCCGCCACACTGAGCCGTCAGCAGCGCGCTGATCAGCAGCAGGGTGAGCAGCAGCAGGCTCTTCGATGTCTTCATATGGTCTCTCCTCTTACTCGAACGGTGAACGGTGCATTGGGCAAAGCTCATTCGACCATCAGACAGCACGAACAACTAGGTAAGTAAACTGCTCCGATCGGCGCGGGGCGGGCGGAACCTGCTTCAACAGCTCCGGATACATGAGGGATAGGCTTCGGCGCGATAGGTTCTCCTTGTTTTATCTGGTTGCCGAATTTTGGGCTGGCCGGCAATTCCGGCTTTACTTGTCCAGCTTACCGTTTCTGTGACTTTACCTTTCTTTAGGGAACCGGCCTTCGTTGATCTTGCCAAGACGGGCGGGGTTATAGGTGTAGATGATCGCCTTGCGTGAGGTGGTGGTGTAGTTGAGATCGGAGAAGTGGAGCAGATAGGGGTCGAAGAAGATCATCTCCCCCGCCCGCAGCGGAACCGGAATCGCCTTCTCCTTGTCCACATAGGCCGGGTCAATCTCAAAGCGGCTGCCGGGCTTGAAGGGGAGCATCGGCTTGCCGATGTGGCTGCCCGGAATCACCCACAGACAACCGTTCTCAGTGTTGGCGTCTTCGAGATAGATGAAGCAGGTGATCAGCTCGTCGGTGTGCGCCCGCCAGCAGCAGACCCAGTCCTGATGCCAGGGATAGGGGGAGCCGCCGGGCAGCTTCAGGTTCAGCTTGTCTTCAAACAACTCGACCGGCCCGCCCAGGATCGCCCCAACTAGGCTGGTGATCTTTGGGTCATAGGCAAGCTCGGCAAAGAGCGGGCTGAGGTCGGAAATCGGCTCCAGCTTGCGGATCACCCGTTCCATCCCCGCTTGCCGCTCTTTGGGAAGGTAGTTCCGTTCCCACTCGATGCGCGGGGCATAACGCTCCGGGTTCTCCATGCAGAGGTGCAGCAGCCGGTCCGCCTCCTGCCGCAACTGCACCAGTTGCGCCTCATTTAGCACAGAGGGGGCTGTCAGGTAGCCTTCCCGCCAATAGCGGTCTACATCTACCACGAACGGCTGTGTGGATGCAGGCTGAGTTGGCACAGACATCTAGCTCATTCCTCCCATCTACTGGAACGCGATGAACTGGTGGAACGCGATGAACTGGGCGCGTCATGGGCGCGCGGCGTCATGAATCCTCCTCTGTGGCCGGCGCTTGCAGAACCCGAATGCCCAAAGCGCGGAGCTGTTGGACAAAGGAGGCCGGGGCGCGGTCGTCGGTGACCAGCGTGTGCATGGCAGTGAGGGGAGCCACAAAGGCCGTCGAGACGCGGCCGCACTTGGTGTGGTCGGCCAGGATGATGATCTCGCGACCGGCCTGAAGGATCGCGCGGTCGGTCATGGTCTCCGGCAGATAATCGTTGGTCAGCCCGCGCGCCAAGTCAATGGCGCGGATGCCCATCAGCACCTTGTCGGCATGGATCTCCCCAAGCGCATGCTCGGTGAGATGGCCGATGAGCGATTGCTCCGAACGGCGCAGCACGCCGCCCAAGCCGACCAGGGTAATGCCCGGCGCGTCGCCCAGGGCATTGATCACCAGCACCGAATTGGTGATCACCGTCAACGCCTCACGGCGGCGTAAATACTGCGCGGCAGCCAGGGCGGTCGTTCCGCTGCTGATGAAAACCGTCTCGCCATCTTGCACCAGACCGGCGGCCAGCCTGCCGATCTGCTCCTTGGCCGCTGCCTGGACCCGCTGGCGTTGCAGCACAGGCAGCTCCGGGGGCGCCTGGCGGCTGTTGCGGCTTGCGCCATAGGCCCTGGCGCCGCCGTGGAAGCGCTCGATCTCCCCCTGTTCGGCCAACGCCTCCAGGTCACGGCGGACGGTCGCCGGGCTGATGGCGAAGTGGGAGGCGATCTCCGCGACGGTGGCCCGCTGGCGGCGCTGGATAAAGTCAGCGATCTGGTCCTGGCGTTCCAGGCTCGACAGTGCGAGTGTAGTCTGCATTGGGTGGGCAAAGGAATCAATTGAGCAGGGCGCCGGTGCAGGATGCCGGTAGGCCTGCTCATCTATGAATGATTGTAGGAGCATCTTGCGCGTTTGTCAAGCGTTTATGAGCGATTATGACTCAATGGCATTGACAGCCGCGCGGCCAATGGCGCATAATCAATTGAAAGACCAGCAAACCCGTCTCCTAGCGCGGAGGGCAGCATGACACGCGGACAGCACACCCTGGCCGAGATCAACAGCCAACCGGAGGTCTGGGCCGAAGCCGTCGCCTACTTTCGGGGGCTGGCGGCGCGCAGCCGCCAGGCCTGGGCGGCCCTCCAGCCGCGCCAGGTAGTCGTCACCGGCTGCGGCTCGACCTATTACCTGGCGCAAGTCGCCGCCGCGCTGCTCCAGGGCCTGACCGGAATACCGGCGCGGGGAGCGCCCGCCTCAGAGATTCTCTTTTTCCCGGAGCAGGTGATCCACGACCCGGCGGGCACATTGTTGCTGGTCGTCTCCCGCTCCGGCACAACCACGGAGTCGGTGGCTGCGATGGAGAAGTTTCGCCGCCTGGGGGGCAAGGCGATCTGGGGCATCACCTGCTATGGCAAGACGCCGGTCGCCGTTGAAAGCGACCTGACGCTGCTGGCAGAGATGGCCCAGGAGCAGAGCGTCGCCCAAACCCGCTCTTTCAGCACCATGCTGCTGCTGGCCCAGGGCGCGGCAGCCGCAGCGGCAGGGCAAGACCTCTCCCCGCTGGAGCGGCTGCCGCGCCTGTGCCGTGAGCTGCTGGATGGGTACGGCGCGCTAGGGGAGCAGTTGGCGACCGCGCCCGGCCATGAGCGCTTCTTCTTTCTTGGCTCCGGCCCCCAATATGGCGTGGCCTGTGAGGCCATGCTCAAGATGAAAGAGATGTCCATTACCCACAGCGAGGCGTATCACTTTCTGGAATTCCGCCACGGCCCCAAGGCGCTGGTGGACGAGCAGACAGTGGTGGCGGGGCTGCTGTCGGGCCAGGCGCGAGCGCATGAGGCAACGGTGCTGCGCGAGATGGGCGAGATGGGGGCGAAGACCCTGGCGCTGGCCCCTGGCGGCCTCGCAGGCGAGGAGGAGCCGGGCCGCCGGCAGGTGGCGCTGCCCGAAGAGCTGCCAGCCTGGTGCCGTCCCGCGCTCTATCTGCCGATCCTCCAGCGCATGGGCTATGCCCGCGCCATCCACAAGGGCTTGGACCCGGACAACCCGCGCAACCTGTCGGCGGTGATCTATTTGGACCCGGCCGGCCTGGTCTAGATAGACCGGCCTAAAGGGGAATCGGCTCGCCCAAGACCGGCGCCGGCGCGCGGCGGATCAAGTCCAGCAACGCCATGAGCAGCGCAGGCACCTCCCGGCTCTCGGACCAGGCAATCGAGCGGGGGTCGTACTCCCGCCGGTCAGCGCGCACGCCCACCACCTCGATCCCCAGGTTATCGCAGAGCAACAGCGCCCGCGGCAGGTGAAACTCCTGCGTCACCAGGATCGCTTGCTCGACCTGAAAGATATGGGCGGCGCGGTAACAGGTGTCATAGG
>DATLZJ010000877.1:0-6717 GCA_035574055.1 Caldilineaceae bacterium | reverse complement strand
CAGCGAGGGCAACGGCGGCGCTTTAGGTGAGCTTGGCGGCGGCGCCTCCACGGTGCTTGCCAGCCTGACCCATGTCACCTTTACCCTCAACCTCGCCGGGGGGCATGGCGGCGCGCTCTACGCCGAAAACGGCAGGGCGCTGCTCGTCACCCACAGTCTGCTGGACCAGAACAGCGCCGCCGGCGCCGGGGGCGCGCTCTATGCCCTGACCAGCACCATCACCTTGAGTGACGTGGCCGTGCTCCACAACGAGGCGCAGACCGACGCCGGGGGGCTTTATCTGCGCGCCGGCCATTCGACCTTGTACCGCGTGCAGTTGGTGGAAAATACCAATGGCGGCATTGGCGGCGGCGCGCTCATCGAGGAAGGGCAAGGCATCCTAGACCGCACGCTGTTGCACGGCAATGTGGCCGAAGGCGACGGCGGCGGGCTGGCCGTGCGGGGAGGCGCCTCGATCACCACCACCAACTTGCTCCTGGTGGGCAATGCCGGCAGGTCGGCCAACGCCATTGACGTGGCAGGGGCAACGGTGCGCCTGATCAACAGCACGCTCGCCGGCCACCATCGTCCCGGCGCTGCCGGTCTGCGCGTGGCCGCCGGCGGGATTCTCACGGCAGCCAATGTGATCTTCTGGGACAGCGGCGCAACCGTGGTGGATGACGGCGCGGCGGCCATTACGGAGCTGCACACCCTCTGGGGAGGGCCAGACGGCGGCGCCAACCCCCGTTTTGCCCGCACCCCCTCCCCTGGCGACGGCGATTGGCGCACGCCCGCAGACAATGACTATGGCGACCTGCATCTCCGCAGCGACTCCCCGGCCATTGACGCCGGCGACGGCGCGTTGCTACCCGCAGGGATCGCCGCCGACTTTGACGGCGCAGCCCGGATCGTGGATACGGCGCGCCTCAATGCCACAGCCCTGCCGGTGGATCAAGGCGCTTTTGAGAACGCTGGCGTTGCTGCTGGCCCCGGCCCCGGCGGCCCCTACCACGGTCACGAAGGAACCCCCGTAGACCTTGCCGCCACCGGCGATACCGCCAGCGCCGCCGAGAATGGAACGACCTTCGCTTGGGACTGTACCGGCGACGGCAGCTTTGAGGTGGATGGCCCTGCCGCAACCTGTACCTATCCCGACGACGGCTCCTATACGGCCCGGTTGCGCGTCAGCGAGGGCAACGGCCTCTCCACAGTGGCGACCGCTACCGTCATTGTCGCCAATGTAGTCCCTACGGTGACGGCGCCCGCCGGCCAGAGCGCATCCGAGGGGCTGCCCCAAAGCTTCTCAATCGGCACGCTGCTCGATCCTGGCGCCGATGCGCCCTGGACGGTGACGGTCCGCTGGGGCGACGGCCAGCCCGATACGACCTTTACGGTCGAGCAGGCCGGCTCGCTTCCCACCCAGGGACACACCTTTGCCGACGATTCCGAACGCCAGGGAGCCTTCACCGTCGAGGTCAGCGCAACCGACAAGGATGGAGCGACGGCCGTTGCGACCTTCCCGATAGAAGTCGCCAATCAGCCGCCGGTGGCCGCCGATGACCAGGCCGCCACCGCGCCAGATACAACCTTGCTCATTGATGTGCTGGTCAATGACGCCGACCTGGCTGCCGACCCGCTGACGCTGACGGAGGTCGGCGCTCCGGCCCACGGTCTGGCCGAAATCCAAGGGGCGCAGGTGCGCTACACCCCTGCGGCGGGCTTCCAGGGAACCGATAGCTTTACCTACGCGGTCAGCGACGACGAGGGCGGCTCCGCCAGCGCCACCGTCACGGTGACGGTCGGCTCACCAGAGGACCGATTGTTCTTGCCAATGTTGGTGCGGTGAAGAGGAATTTAACCGCAAAGGACGCAAAGCGCGCAAAGGAGTAGAGAAGATCAGAGAAGGATGGGGACAGCTACGAATCGGGGAAACGCTGCCCCTTGTCCTAGATCATTCATCAGCTTCGCTGACCCCTGGTTCTGCCTTTCTGTCCTTTTCTGATCCTTTGCGTCCTTTGCGGTTAACTCTCCGTGGTTAACGCTTCTACGCGTCCGTGATACAGCCCTCGGAGGCAGAGGCGACAGTCTTCATGTACTTGTAGAGCACGCCCTTGGTGAACTTGGGCGCAGGCGGCTGCCAGGTCGCCCGGCGGCGCGCCAGCTCCTCATCGCTCAGGTCAACGTTCAAGGTGTTGTTCTCGGCGTCAATCGTGATGATATCCCCATCGCGCACCAGCGCCAGCGCGCCGCCCATATAGGCTTCAGGGGTGATGTGGCCGACCACGAAGCCATGGGTGCCGCCGGAGAAGCGCCCATCGGTGATGAGCGCCACGCTCTTGCCCAGCCCCGCGCCCATGATGGCCGAGGTGATCGAGAGCATCTCGCGCATCCCCGGCCCGCCCTTTGGCCCCTCATAGCGGATCACCACCACATCGCCGTGGGTGATCCGCCCTTGCTCGATGGCCTCCAGCGTCAGCTCCTCCGAGTCAAAGACCTTGGCCGGGCCGGAGAAGCGGGTGCCCTCCTTGCCGGTAATTTTGGCGACCGCGCCCTCGGCGGCGAGGTTGCCGTAGAGGATTTGCAGATGGCCCGTCGGCTTGAGCGGCTCGCTGATGGGACAGACGACGCGCTGACCCTCCTGCAAGTCGGGCAGATCGGCCAGGTTCTCCGCCAGCGTTTTGCCGGTGACAGTCAGACAATCGCCGTGCAGCAACCCCTCGCGCAGCAACAGTCGCTGCACCGCCGGCACGCCGCCCACCTCATACAACTCCTCCATCACATACTTACCCGAGGGTTTCAAATCGGCCAGCAAAGGCGTCCGGTCGGAGATGGTTTGGAAGTCGTCAATCGTCAGCGGCACATCGGCGGCGCGCGCCATCGCCAGCAGGTGAAGCACCGCATTGGTCGAGCCGCCCAGGGCGATCACCACCGTGATCGCATTCTCAAACGCCTTGCGGGTCAAAATGTCGCTGGGCTTGATATCCTTCTCCAGCAAGTTGAGCAGGGCCGCGCCTACTTTGTGGCACTCCTCTACCTTTTCCTTGCTGGTGGCCGGAATCGAAGAGCTATAGGGCAGGCTCAACCCCAGCGTCTCAATGGCCGAGGCCATGGTGTTGGCCGTGTACATGCCGCCGCAGGCGCCCGCCCCCGGACAGGCGTGCTGGAGCACCGCCTTCAGCTCCTCCTCAGTGATCTGTTTGGCGAGCCATTGGCCGTAGGCTTCAAAGGCCGAGACAATATCCAGCTTCTTATCGCCCAGATGGCCCGGCCGGATCGTGCCGCCGTAGACGACGATGCTGGGCCGGTTGACGCGAGCAATGCCCATGACGGCCCCCGGCATATTCTTATCGCAGCCGGGGATGGAAACGTTGGCGTCATACCACTGGGCGCGCATGACGGTCTCAATCGAGTCGGCGATGATATCCCGCGAGAGCAGCGAGCATTTCATGCCCTCGGTGCCCATGGAGATGCCGTCGCTGACGCCGATGGTATGGAAGATCAACCCCACCATCCCGGCGGCCTGCACGCCTGCTTTGACCTCTTTGGCAAGGTCATTGAGGTGCATGTTGCAGGTGTTGCCCTCCCAACCCATGCTGGCGATGCCCACCTGGGGCTTTTGCATGTCCTCCTCGCTCAACCCCACGCCGTAGAGCATGGCCTGCGAGCCGACTTGGGAGCGGGTCTGAGTCAGCACCCGGCTATACTTGTTGAGGCCGTTCACAGTGGTGACAGCCATAGGTCCGTTCTCCTCTTCTCTGATGGCGCCTGTTCGCTGATGGTACTGTTCGCTGATGGTAATAGTGATTGATGCATTTGCGGATGGTTCCGTGAGCCACAGGCCGGGGGTGCCTATGCCGCGAGCGCCTCCGCTTCCTGGGCCTGCTGCTGGCGCTCGGCGTCGGTCAGGATGAAATACTCGACCCCATCCGAGAGGGCGATCCAGCTTGCCTCGATGATATTGGTGCTGGCGCCCACGGTGGTCCAGGTGCGCTCGCCGTCGGTGCAGTCAATCAGCACTCGCACCATGGCTGCGGTGCCGCTGGCGCTGTCCAAGATGCGCACCTTATAGTCCGTCAGGTGGACGTTGCTCAACCGCGGGTAATGCTGCTGGATGGCCTTACGCAGCGCCAGATTCATGGCGTTGACCGGGCCGTTGCCCTCCGCCACTTCGTGAAAGATCTCATCGCCCACCTTGACCTTGACCGTCGCCTCGGAGAACATGCCCCGGCCAGAGCGATGCTCCACATTCGCCGTATAGTCAATCAAGACAAACGGGGCTTTGTAGCCGGGCCGGATGCGGCGCAGCAACATCTCCACGCTGGCCTCGGCGCTCTCGAAGGCAAAACCGGCGTTCTCCAGCTCCTTGATCTTCTGCAAGACCTGGCGCTCTTCGTCTCGGCTCAACCCATCCAGCCCGAACTCTTTGCGCTTGACGGCGATATTGTCCTTGCCGCTCAGCTCACTGACCAGCACGCGCGTCTCATTGCCTACCAGCGCCGGGTCAATATGCTGGTAGCTCATGGTGTATTTGACCACCGCGTTCACATGGGTGCCGCCCTTATGGGCAAAGGCGCTGCTGCCCACAAAGGGTTGGTGAATATCGGGGCTGAGGTTTGCCAGCTCGCTGACATAACGGCTCAGGTCGGTGAGCTGGGCCAGCTTGTCAGGCTCGACCACCTGATAGCCCATCTTGAGCTGCAAATCGGGGATGACACTGACCAGGTTGGCATTGCCGCAGCGCTCGCCGTAGCCGTTGATGGTGCCCTGGACGTGGGTACAGCCGCGGCGCACAGCCTCCAGCGTGTTGGCGACGCCCGTCTCGCTGTCATTATGGGCATGGATGCCCAACACCACCTGGCCGGCAGGGGGGGCCTGGTCTACCCCATCCTCTAGCCCCAACACCTCCCGGCGCACCACATCCACCGCCTCGCCGATCTCCCAAGGCAGGCAGCCGCCGTTGGTGTCACAGAGAACGATGCTGTCCGCGCCGCCCAGAATGGCCGCCTGGAGCGTCGCCAGGGCATATTCCGGGTTGGCCTTGTAGCCGTCGAAGAAGTGCTCGGCGTCGTAGACGACCTCTTTGCCGTGGCGCTTGAGATAGCGCACGGTCTCGCGGATCATACGCAGATTTTCTTCTAGGCTGGTGCGCAGCACCTCCGTAACGTGGAGGTCCCAGGACTTGCCGAAGATGGCGACGACCGGCGTGTTGGCCTGGATCAGCAGTTGCACCTGGGGGTCGTCTGCCGGGTCCACTCCGGCGCGGCAGGTAGAGCCGAAGGCGGCAATGCGGGCGCGCTTGAGCGCCAGCTCGCGCTGGGCGCGCTCGAAGAACTCCATATCCTTGGGGTTAGAGCCGGGCCAGCCCCCCTCGATGTAGGCCATGCCGAACTCGTCCAAGCGGCGCGCAATGCGGAGCTTATCGTCACAGCTCAACGAGACACCCTCACCCTGGGTGCCGTCGCGCAACGTTGTATCGTAGAGCAAGATATGTTGAGAAGTCATGGAGCCTCTTATCGTCGTGTTATGGTAGGCCGCGCACGATGTCGGCGATGTTCTCTAGGAGCTGGTCGGGCCAAATACCCCGGCCCAGGTCTTCCTTGCGAAAGCGACCGGTCTTGACCAGCCAGCCTTGCATCCCCATGAGCTGCGCGCCGCGCACATCAATCTCGATGTCATCGCCGATGACGGCAACTCGCGAGGCCGGCAGCCCCAGGTCGTCCAGCACCTGCTGGAAATAGGCGGGGCTTGGTTTGCCCATGACAATGGCGCTCACCTCCGCCGCGTATTCCAGCGCAACCACAAAGGGGCCGGCATCCAAGAACAAGCCTTCCTCGGTCCGCCAGATGCGCTTTTTGTGCAGCGCCACCAGTTGCGCGCCGTTGAGCAAGGCGCGCATGGCGCGGTTCAGCCGCACAAAGGTAAAGCTGGCGCCCATATCGCCCACCACCACAAACTCCGGGCTTTCCTCATCCACCTCGATGTCGCTGAATTCGAGCTGGGCGTCGGGCAGGAGCAGCGGATAGTAGCTGCGGGCGTTCTGGCTGCGCAGGTATTGGGCCGCGACATAGGTGGCAGTGAACAACTCGCGTTCCTCTACGGGAATGCCGATCGCCACCATGCGCTCCAACAGGCTGTGCCGGCAGTAGATGGTCGTGTTGGTGACAAAGCGAAAGGGAATCTGCCGGGCGCGGAGAGCCTGGATGGTCTCTGCCGCGCCCGGTATCACCTCGCTCCCACGTATGAGTACGCCGTCTACATCAATCAACAGACCGTCTACACTTGCCAGGTGGTTGCTCACAGCCGTCTACCTCTACAGGCTCATCCAGTATTTTGCAGTCCTGCCGCAACACCGTTGACCGAGAGCAGCACGGCGTCCCGCATCTTGGCGGCGTTGGGTGCATCGGGCTGTTGGCGCAGTCGCTCCAACAGAGCGACCTGGATATAGTTCATCGGGTCCACATAGGGATTGCGCAGTTTGATACTGCGCTGGAGCCAGGATTCGTTCTCCAATAGCTCGCTGTAGCCCGTCACGGCCAGCACCATCCGTTTGGTGCGCTCGTACTCGTCCAAAATGTCGGCGAAGACCTCGCGGCGGGCCTCGGCGTCGGTCAGCCCGGCGTAGAGGGAGGCAATCGGCATATCGCCCTTGCACAGCCCCATCTGTACATTATCCAGCACCGTGCGGAAGAAGGGCCAGGACTGGTACATCTCCCGCAACCGCGCCAGCCGCTCCGTCTT
>DATLZJ010000876.1:0-9383 GCA_035574055.1 Caldilineaceae bacterium | reverse complement strand
CCCCAGGGGTTTTCGGCCCGCCAGTCGTTGTAGAAATAGATGCCGCCGTAGTCGTTCTCACTCCAGCCGTCAAAGCGCCAGAGGTCGAGATCGCTGGGGCCGAAGTGGTTGTAGACCACATCGAGGATGACGGCGAGACCGTTGCGGTGCAGCTCGCGCACAAAGTGCTTGAGCGCGTCCGGCCCGCCATAGGCGCTTTCGACCGCAAAGATATGGGCGGGGTTGTAGCCCCACGACCGGTCGCCGGCAAACTCGGCCACCGGCATGATCTGAATGGCGTTGACGCCCAACCGCTTGAGATGGTCGAGCTGGGCAAGCACTTTCTTGAAGGTGCCCGGCTCCTCGTCCGCATCGGGCACAAAGGAGCCGATGTGCATCTCGTAGATGACCAGCTCATTCCAGTTGGGCATCCGGAAATTGTCGCCCTGCCAGTCGAAGGCATTGGGGTCATAGATGATGGCGTTGCCCACCGAATTGGTGACTGCCCGCGCGTAGGGGTCAATGCGTGAGAATTCGCCGTTGGGCGTCGTAAGCTGGAAGCGATATTCCTGCCCGATCTGGGCGCCGGGCACATTTGCATACCAGTAGCCGTTGCCTTCGGATTCGAGCGGGTCGGCAGCCGGGTCCCACTTGTTGAAGTCGCCGAGCACAGCGACCTTCTGGGCGTGGGGCGCCCAAACACGGAACGCGACCCCGCCCTTATGCGGGGTCGCGCCCATACCGGCTATCTTTTCCTGAGCCGGCTTGTCCTGATCAGATGCTTCTAAGCTGGATACTTCTGGCGCGCGCGCCGGATTGGACGCAGCCGCCTGTTGCTGTTCGGTTTGAGCCGTCTTGGTGCTCATAGGGCGCCTCGTTGGTGATATGGGCAATAGGGTTGTGCAGTCAGACGGGAGCAACGGGGATGCTCCGGTCAGAGAGCATAGCAGAACCCCGCCGAGACGCTGTAAGCCACCATAGCAACAACCATAGCAACAGTAGAGACTGCGGCCGGCTCCACCGCCGCCGAGAGCTGGCCGTAAAAGAAGCTGCGCCGCTGAGAGACGCCAGCGCGGCGCAAGGGCATGGCAACAGCGATGCCCTCCGGAAAGTTTTGCAGGCCAATAGCCATGGCGAGGGCCGCCGTGCCCAGCGCCGTGATGAGCCAGGTGAAGACGCCGGCCAGCAACGCCTGGGGAACGGGGTCCAGGCCGGTGAACCAGCCAGGCAACATCGGCGTTGATATCAGGCACGGGGGACCGTGGTGGTCGTCAGGCCTGCCGCCTGCCAGAGCTTGTCCATCGCCACTGATACCAGGCGTGCAGCCTCGGCTGGGTTTTCGGCGGCGATGGCATTGATGCGCTGGTTGAAGGGTTCGGTCGTCACCGGCCCTTGATACCCTAACTCTTGCAGCTTGCGCATGAAGCCGGGCAGGTCAATGACGCCGGTTTCCATAGGTAGACAGCGTACCGTGTCCACCAGCTCATCGCGCGCGATGCCAGCCGGCGCGTCGTTGATGTGGACGGTGATGATGTCCTCGGCGGTGATCTGGTTTAGATCGTCTAGGCTGCCGCCGGAGGTATAGAGGTGCCAGGCATCCAGCAGCAAGCCCACGTTGCCGGTCCCGATGTCGGTCGCCAACTGCATCATCTCCGGCAGCGTAGAGATGAACGGATAAGGGTGGCCGGCGCGCAGGGTTTTGGGGCCAAGAAACTCAATGCCGAGCCGGCAGCCCTGCTCCTTCAGTGTCTGAGCGATAGGGCGAAAGCGCTCGACGTGCCACATGTAGTTCTCTGCGTAGGGGCGTACATCCGACCAGGAGGGGCACCAGGTAGCGGTCCGGCGGCAGTCGAGGGCGACGCCGACCTCGGCCAACTTCGGCAGCTCCGCCAAATCTTGCTCCCACTGCTGATCGTTGTTCCAGGCCACCGGCAAGCCCCACTGGCCGGGGCGTATGTTGGCGGCGGCAAAGAGGTCACGCACGTAACCGATGCCATGTTGGCCGGCCAGGGCCGCCGCCTCACGGATGTTGAAGTCAATGCCCGCATAGCCCGTCTGGGCCGCCAGTTCGATAACATCGGGCAGCGCAAGGCCACGGATGCCGATGGCATTCGGGCTGAGGTTCTTGAACACAGTGTAGGCTCCTCGTCTTTTGGTCCCGGTCTTGGTCCCGGTTTTAGTTCCTGGTCTATTCCAAGTTTTATTCCCACGGATGGAGGATGATCTTGGCCGACTCCTGGGCGGTGGAGCACTCAAACGCATCCTGCACTTGGCTCATCGGAAAGATGTGGCTGACCAGTTGATCGATCAGGGGCGAGTGCTGGATGACCTGCATCACCCGTGGGAACTCGCGCAGGTTGTAGTGCCAGGCCCCGATGAGCGTCAGCCCTTTACGGATCATATCGGGGCTGACGCGGATCGCCAGATCGTCCATGCACTCGCCGATAAAGCTGACCTTCCCCTTGCGCCGAGCGGCGTCAATACAGAGACGTTGGGCCTTGACCGTGCCCGAGCAATCGAGCGCGCAGTCTACGCCTCTACCCTCGGTGAGGTCCTTGATCTGGTCAACGATCTGGGGGTCGCGCGGGTCCAGCACTGCATCGGCGCCCATTTGGCGTGCGCGCTTGGCCCGATGCGGGTTCGGTTCCACGACGATGGCGCGGGCGCCGCGGTAGAGCGCGTTGACGACAGCGCCAAGGCCCACAGGGCCTGCGCCGGTGATCAAAATCGTATCAAAGGCGCTGACCTGCATAAGCTGCATGGCGCCGAACGAGGGGCCTAGCCCGCAGCAGGCCAGCGCCGCATGGTCATAGGGGACGCCATCCGGAATCTTGGGGAGCAGCCAGTCCGGCTTGAGCAGATATTGAGCATAGGTGGCGCGGCCCTCGCCGCTCGGCGCAAAGAAGCGGTTAAGCTCGGCGGTGTGCTCACAGTGGATATAGTCGCCCGCTAGGCAGAGTTGGCATTTTCCACATCCCAGAAGCGGCATAGCCACCACGCGGTCACCCACCTGAAGGCGCGACGAATGCGCCACCGCGACCACTTCACCGGCTGCCTCGTGACCCAAAAAGTCGGTTGGCTCGCCGCTGAGAAAGCGCTTGTACTCGGTACACATGGGCGCGGCATGGACCTTGACCACGACCCAGTTCTCCACAGGCGTCGGGTCGGGCACATCCACGATCGCGCTTTGACATTTATCTACAATCACAACCTTTTTCATGACCAGCCTGTTTCTCTCTATTGAAGGATGGGTAGCGTTGTCGCATGGATTGGGGTAGCGGCCCGGCGCGGCTTATATCTCGAGATTGAGCCAGCGCATTTCCTCAGGCGCCAGCGTGATGTCGAGCGCGGGCAGTACATCGTTCAACTCGTCAATCGTTTGGGGGCCGATGAGGGCAAAGGTCGGGAAGGGCTGGCAGAGCACATAGGCCAGGGCGATCTGCGCCGCCGTGGCCCCCTTGGCCTGCGCCAGCTCCCGCGCCCGCGCCAGGCGCTGGAAATTGCCCTCGTTGAACCAGGTGCGCACGATCCCGGCAAGGGCCGGGTTATCGCGGTCTTCGGGCCGGTAGCGTCCGGTGAAGAAGCCGGTGGCCTGGCTGCTCCAGGCGAAGAGGGGCAGTTGTGTCTGCGTATACCAGGCGCGCGAGGCGGCATCCGAGGCCGTCAGACACTTGGGCCACATTGGCTCGTTCCACTCGGCCAGCGAAAGGTTGGGGCTGCTGACCGCAAAACCGGTGAGGCCGTGGGCCTGGGCATAGGCGTTGGCCTCGGCCAGGCGCTCGACG
The DNA here is from genome assembly GCA_035574055.1 of Caldilineaceae bacterium. GTDB lineage: Bacteria > Chloroflexota > Anaerolineae > Caldilineales > Caldilineaceae > QEUY01. The sequence goes on along the minus strand of DATLZJ010000876.1, from coordinate 5,619 downwards.
CTCCAGTTGGAGCCGCCAAAGGCCCGCACCCGTCCGGCGCGCTTATGCTCGTTGAGACACTCTACAAACTCGCCCACGGGAACAGCCGGGTTATCGGTGTGGAGCATGTAGATATCCAAATAGTCCAACTGCATCTTCTCCAGCGTCTCAAGGAGTTGAGCCGTCAGCCCTTCGGGGGTGCCCGCCTCGTCGCGCGCGCCCTTGCCGATCACCACCAGTTCTTCCCGCACACCGCGCAGCTTGATCCATTCGCCTACCGTCTCTTCGCAACGGTAGACATGGGCGGTGTCAAAGGCATTGCCGCCGACGGCAAAGAAATGGTCCAGCACAGAGGCAGCCAGGCGAAGCTCCCCCGGCTTGAAGATCATGGTGCCCATGACCAGGCGCGAGATGGGCTTGTCTACGCCCTCCACCCGCCCATAGCGCATATTGTGGTCTGGCCGGCGCGCCAGGGGGCGACCCGAAGTCGGCGCGCGCAGGGCAGCGGAGGTCTCAGCCTCAAAGACCAGACCAACCTGGCGGCGCCAGGCATCCAGGGCGCGCATGTTGCCGAGACTGTCCGCCCAGGTCATACAGGGGGAGGGCGCCTGGCCTTGAGCAAGATACTGGGCGACGGTATCGGCCTCAATGGCATAGAGCGGCCTGCCACCGGGCGCCGTCAGTTCCTCCGGTTCGGCCCCCTCTCGGTGGAGTTGAATCGTCGCGCCGGCGTCGCCGCCGAAGCGCTCATCGCCGGGGAACCAGGGGTTGGGCACGACCAGATGGCCTTTGGTCCCCCAAATGCGTAATGTCGGCTCGACGCGCAGATGGACGCCACAGGCCAGGTTGGCAAAGAGGTCGTCGGAAAACTTCACGGTGGCGGTCGCCCACTCGTCCACGCCCGACTCTGCCCCCAGATGGGCGTACCCTTTGATTTCGCTTTCAGCGCGATAGCCGTCGCTGACGATGAGCGGGTTGGCGAAGTCCTGACCTGTCGCCGCGCCGGCGATCAAGCGGGCCATGGACATGCAGTAGCAGCCGACATCCATGATGCCGCCGCCGGCGGACGCGTTCTGCAGGCGGATATTCTGGTAGTCCGCCGCCATCTTGTAGCTGAAGGCGGCCTGGATGAGCCGCACCTGCCCGATTGCGCCGCTGCGCACCAGCTCCACCAACTTGGCTGTCTGCGGGTGGCAGCGGTACATAAAGGCTTCCATCAGAAAGACGCCATGGTAGCGCGCCGCCTCGACCACGGTCATCGCCTCGGCGTAGTTGGTGGCGAGCGGCTTTTCGCAGAGGATGTGCTTGCCGGCCTCGGCGCAGCGCACGGCCCAGCGGGCGTGCAGGTGATTGGGCAACGAAATATAAACGGCCTGGACTTCCGGGTCAGCCAGCAGCTCGTCATAGCTGCCATAGGCGCGCGGCGCCTGGTGTGCCTGGGCAAAGCGGGCTGCGGCCTCGACCGAGCGGCTGCCGACGGCGACCAGCCTGCCTGTGTGCGAGGCGGGCAGCTCGCGGGCAAAGGCGGCGGCAATTTTGCCGGTGCCGAGAATGCCCCAGGCCAGCGTGCGGGCCGGGGCGGGTGTAGTGGGAGCGATAGGCTTGGGGTGCATAGAGTCTCGCAGAAGATTAGCCTTTTAAGCCGCTCATGGCGAGCGACTCGACAAATTGGCGTTGGATAACGAGATAGAGCAACACAATCGGTAGGGCGACGACCGTGGCCGCGGCCATGATCGCGTCCCAGCGTTGGGCTTGGAAGGTGCGATAGCGCGAGAGCGCGACAGGCAGGGTTGCCATTTCGTCGCTGACAATGACGATCAGCGGCCAGAGAAACGCGTTCCAAGTCCAGTAGAGGTTAATCACCACAGCCGTGAGCAGCAGCGGCTTGGCAATGGGATAGGCGATGTGATACAGGATATGGAAGTGGCTGGCGCCGTCAATGATGGCGGCGTCAACGTATTCATCTGGCACCGAGATAAAGGCCTGGCGCAGCAAAAAGATCGTAAAAACGGTGATCGCGCCAGGCAGGACAATGCCCGGATAGGTATCCAGGAGGTTCAAGTCATTGACCAGCAGAAAGAGCGGCATCATCATGATCTGCCCCGGCAGGATCATCAAGGCCATGACCAACATGAGCAGGGCGCGCTTGCCGGGAAAGCGCAGTTTGGCAAAGGCATAGGCCACCCAGGAAGAAAAGAAGACATTGAGCGACACTTGAGTGACAGCGACGATCACGCTGTTGAGCGTCGTGCGGGGCACATCCATCGTCTCCCACACATAGCGATAACCCTCTAGGGTGAGGCGACTGGGTACCAGCACCGGGGGCCAGACGAAGATCTCATTGCTAGGCTTGAGCGAGGTCGCCACCATCCAGTAGAAAGGAAAGAGCGAGATGAGCGCGCCGAGGAGTAGAATGGCATATAGCCCGGCTCGCTCCAAGATGCGATAGAGGCGACGGTTGGCGTCGGCGCGGGCGAGGCGCCGTGGGGTAGCAGCCATTGGGTCCTCCTAGTAGGTGGCGCGCTCGAGCAGCCGGCGTTCGAGTTGGGTCAAGATGAGGATCATGATGGTCGAGGTCACGCCGATGGCATTTGCATAGCCGAGTTTGCTCCAGATAAAGCCCTGTTGGTAGAGATAGAGCAGTGTGGTCAGGCTGCTGCCCAACGGGCCGCCCTCGGACATGAGGTAGGGTTCGGCGAAGATATTGAGACCCCAGAGCGTGCCCATGACGATGGAAAAGACAACGACCGGGTTGAGCATGGGCAGCTTGATGCGCCACAGCATCTGCCAATCGTTGGCCCCATCCACGCGGCCTGCGTCCACGATCTCAGAAGGGATGCCCTGCAGCCCCGCCAGAAAGAGAACGGCATAAAAGCCGACATCATTCCAGATTTTCATCAGCGCAATTGAGGGCATCGAGAGCCGTTCGCTGGTCAACCAAGGAACTTTCTCAATGCCCACGAAGCTCAAAAAGTAGTTGAAGACACCGGTATTGGTGGAATACATCCACTGCCAGACGATGGACATGACTACCATCGGCACGATCACCGGCAGAAAGTAGATGCCGCGGAAGAACATGCGCCCCTTGAGCCATGCCTGGTTGAGCAGAAGGGCGACGAATATCCCGCCCATGATGGACGCCGGGACTTGGCAGACAAGATAGACGAACGAATTGCGGATCGCCTTGAAGAAATTTGGGTCGTTGAAGAGCTGGGCGTAATAGCGAAACCCAACAAATTTCATTTCGCCGGTCAGGATGTTCCAGTCGGCCAGGCTGCCATAGAGTGCGATAAAGAGGGGATAGAGGGTGAAGATCGTGAGGTGCAGGAGCCAGGGCGCTAGGAAGACGATGGCGATCTTGTCCCATTTGCCCTGCGACCTCATGCGCCGGCGCAGCGCGGCCCATCCCCCTGCCGCCTTCTGCGGTTTGGGTATGGCGGTTTCGCTTACATGCATAGTCTATCCTTCTTTCCGGTATACAGCGGCGGCCTGACAGGGCGCCGGGAACGGCCGGCGTCTCCGGCGCCCTGATCGGTTTGCACGGCTGCTTCAGCCCGTCGCTTATCCCTGCGCCAAGATGGCGTTGACCTGTTCTTCGGCCCACGCCAGGGCCTCGGCTGGGTCCATCTTATCAAAGGCCAGTTCTAGATAGGACTTCTGGAGTTCGGCCATGCTCTCGCTTTCGTAGGGGGTGTTCATATCGTAGATGAGCGAATCGGCGGCATACTTGGCATATTCCTCGGCCACCGGTCCCATCTTCTTGAGAATGTCGGTATAAAGCGGGTTTTCCAACAGGTCCTTGACCGGCGGCAGGTCGCCGGCAACGGCGAAGTCGGCAGCCAGTTGCTCCGGACTGAGCAGGAACTTCATAAACTCCCAGGCGGCGCGGTTGGTGCGGTCGGCGTCCTCGCCGGTCAACTGCTGCTCGCGCATCAGGACAAACTCGCGCACAAAGTTGAAGGTGGGGAACCCCTCCACCGTGGAATCGTCGGGCTTGGGCACCGGCCCCACGATCATCTCAAAACCTTCAGGCGCATAGTTGGCGGCTTCGGCGATGAGATAGGCGGCGCTCATGGTGGCAGCTACCTGCCCACTGAAAAAGGGGTTGGTCTCCGCTGTCTCAACCATATTATAGCCGTTGCGGAACAAGGTATCGAACAGCTCGTAGACCGCGAGCATGGCCGGGTTGTTGAAGGTGGCCGACTTCCCATCTTCGCTGTGCAGTTGGTTGGTGCCTGCGGCGGCGATATAATAGGGGTAGACGTTGAACTCCCAACGCCACCATTCTTCAGCCACCGAGTGTGCGATAAAGTATCGCCCGTCCTTGGTCAGCGCCTCGGCCCAGGCGAGGTATTCGCTGTAGGTCTTGGGCGGGTTGGCGGAATCCAAACCGGCCTCTTCGACCAATTGCTTATTGTAGAAGAGAACCCATGGGCCACTGTACCAGGAAATGGCGTAGACGTTGCCATCCTTCCAGGTATAGTTTAGGTTAGGGTTCATGCGGTCCATGACTTCCTGGAAGCCGGGCAGGTCCTGTAAGGGCAGCAAGAGGTCGCGCGTGATATACCAGGTGTCCTCGTTACAGACCGATTGGTGGACGTGCGAGTTGGTGCCTGCCTTGATAAAGGCGACCAGCATCTCGTTGTCCACGGCCTCGGGCGCGGTGCGCCCCTCAACGGTGATGTTGGGGAAGAGCTTCTGGAACTGCTCAACCTGCTGCTTGCCGAGTTCGGTGCGCTCCGGCGTCTCGTAGTACCAGTACCGAATGGTGGTGGGGGGCATGTCGCTGATGTCGTCGGCATGGAGCCAATCCACACCCGTCGCCTCGCCGGACGCGTCTGTGGAGGTGGAGGCGCTCGTTCCGGGCGCCGGCGCAGGTTGGCAGGCGGCCAGGAATGAGCCTGCGGCCACAAAGGCGGCCCCCTGTAAAAACCCTCTGCGACTGAGATTGAGATTGCGTTGTTGGATGGACATCTTTCCTCCTTGGCGTAGTACCAACTTTGTGTAGAGACCGACCTAGCGTAGAAACCAAGCTCGCCTGCATACAAATTCGCCACATCACCGGCGCAATCCGCTTCTCCGCCTTTGCGGCAAAATGAGCTGGGCTTGCACCGAATCCGCATGTGCCGAAGGGTGGGCTATGCTACAATGGCGCGGGGGCAGTACGCCAATGACAGACCAGCCCTCGGTGTCAAAGGACGGCGACGGCGTTGTGCGCCGATGTAGGCACAGCGCCGAAAAGATGTTAAATTGTGGCGCGGCTGTCTTATCGAGGAGCATAACACAAAAACCTAACCCGGTCTCGCAAAAATTGCCATGAAGGGGTCATTGACAGGACATCAGGGGGACATGAAGAACGCCCTATCTACATCTATCAACCCGTCGGGTCTACACAGCGACGTTCAGCACGCGTTGAACTATCTCTACGATCCTGTGCAGCTCGAGCAAAGTCCCTTGGTGCATTATCTTGGACTATCAGCGCATCCAAACGCCGCAGTCGCCCTTCGGCGAACGCTCATCGAGGCGGTCGAAGCTCTGCACCCGGATCCAACAGTACCGGCCCACACCAACAGCGCCCGCTATTATCATCTCCTGTATCAGCGTTATGTGGAGCAGTTTCCTCAGCAAGAGGTGGCGGCT
>DATLZJ010000875.1:0-2916 GCA_035574055.1 Caldilineaceae bacterium | reverse complement strand
CGGTGGGCCGGAGGCTATCTCCCTGCGGGATGTGGTCGCCGCCTATGAGCGGGTGCTGGGCCATCCCATTCCCGTGCAGACGATTGCCCCCGGCGAGCTGCTCCCCAACCTCCCGCCTGTGCCAGGCCTAGCCGAGGTCGTGAGCGGGATGCTGGCTGCGCTGGAGACCTTTGACTCGCCGGTTGATATGGCAGAGACGGCGCGCGACTTTGGGGTGCGGCTGACCCCGCTTGAGGAGTTCGTGCGCGACGAGGTCGCGCGGGCGCCAGCATAGCACGCATTTTTGTGAACGTGTGTGAAAGGAGGCAGGACAGCCTTGATGCAACTGCCGCATCCTCCACTGCTCTTCACAGGTCGTTGAGAATACTCAGAAAGAGGCTGCTATGTACGATGTGATCGTCGTCGGGGCCCGTTGCGCCGGATCGCCGGCGGCCATGTTGCTGGCCCGCAAGGGCTACCGGGTGTTGCTGCTAGACAAGGCCGGCTTTCCGAGCGACACCCTCTCCACCCATTATATTCACCAGCCCGGCGTGGCCCGGCTCAAGCGGTGGGGACTCCTGGACAAGGTGATCGCGTCCAACTGTCCGCCGGCGCGGCAACTACGCTTCGACGCCGGGCCGTTTGCGCTGGTGGGCACGCCGCCGCCGGCCGATGGCGTTACCGAGGCATACGCCCCACGACGGCAGGTTCTTGATACCATCCTGGTCGAGGCGGCGGTGGCGGCCGGTGCGGAGCTGCGCGAGCATTTCTCGGTCCAAGCGCTGCTGACCGACGGCGAACGCGTTACTGGTATCCGCGGTCACGCCGTCGGCGGCGCAACGGTCAGTGAGAAAGCCCGTATCGTGATCGGCGCGGATGGGCTGCGCTCGCTCGTCGCACGCAGTGTCCAGGCCCCTACCTACCATGCAAGGCCCGCGCTTGCCTGCGCCTTCTACACCTACTGGAGCGATGTCCCACTCCAGGGCGCCGAGCTTTACCCGCGGCCCGGACGGATGGTCATTGCCGGCCCCACCAACGACGGGCAGACCATTGTCATCGCATACTGGCCCAAGGCGATGTTCCACCAAGTGCGCGCCGATATCGAGCATCATCTTATGCAGGTCGTGGACCTTGCGCCCGGGCTGGCCGAGCGGCTGCGCCATGGCAAGCGCAGCGAACGGTTCCGCGGCGCCGCAGACCTCCCGTTCTTCTTCCGCAAGCCATACGGCCCCGGATGGGCGTTGGTGGGCGACGCCGGCTACCACAAAGACCCAATCACGGCAGAGGGCATCACCGACGCCTTTCGTGACGCCGAGCTGCTTGCTGAGGCGATTGATGCCGGCTTCTCGGGGCGGCGACCGCTCGCTGAGGCCCTCGCTGACTATGAACAGCGCCGGAACGAGGCGGCGCTGCCGCTCTACGAGTTCACATACCAGCTCGCCGCGCTGGAGCCGCCCTCGTCCGAGATGCAGCGGCTCTTGGCCGCCCTCCGCCACAATCAGGAGCAGACCGACCGCTTCTTCGGTACCATCGCCGGCACCGTGCCGGTCCCAGCGTTCTTCTCGCCGGAGAACATCGCCCGGATTCTGGGCGCTGAAGGCCAAAGCGCCATGGTTCTGCCCCAGTGATTGATGAGTTGCAGGAAAGAGGTCAGCCATGGGTACAGCACATGTTCAAGGAAAATTGTGGGGGGCGCGGGCGCGCGACTATGCCAACCTCGCAGAGGAGGCCTTCCGCCCACTCTACGAGACCGTGTTCGATGCGACAGGCGTTGGCGCAGAGACGCGGCTGCTTGATGTGGGCTGTGGGCCGGGGTTAGCGGCCTATCTCGCCGCCCGGCGTGGGGCGCAGGTGGCCGGGATTGACGCCGCCGAGACCTCCGTGGCTATCGCCCGTGAGCGCACACCCGAGGGTGATTTTCGCGTTGGCGATCTAGAGGAACTGCCCTGGCCTGATCACAGCTTTGATGTGGTGACAGGCTTCAACTCCTTTCCGTTCGCCGCCGACCTGGTCCATGCGCTGCGCGAGGCCAAGCGGGTCGCCAGGCCAGGGGGACGCATCGCAATGGCGGTCTGGGGACGACCGGAGGATTGTGAGACGCCCATCACCGTGGCTGCCGTGAACAAGCTCCTGCCGCCCCCGCCACAGGTCAACTCTATCCCGCTCTACACGCCTGGCCGCGTGGAGGCGCTCATGAGGGAGGCAGGGCTGGCGCCGATTGCCGGCCATGAGGTGGAGTGCGCTTTTCTGTTTCCCGATCTGGAGACCGCGGTGCGCGGGCTGATGTCGGCAGGGGTCATGGTGGCCGCCGCTCAACAGATGGGTGAGGAGACGGTGCGGCAGGTGGTGGCCGCTTCGCTTGCCTCGTTCCGCACAGAGGACGGCGGCTATTGCCAGCGCAACCGGTTTCGCTATGTGATCGCCGCAGCCTGACTCAGCCGCCGGCCTTCTTGGCCTGGTAGCCCAGCTCACGCAGTAGGGCGACAATCGCGTCCCGATGGTCGCCCTGAATCTCGATTTCGTCGTCCTTGAGCGTACCGCCTGTGCCCAGGCGGGTCTTGAGCAGCTTGAGCAGCGCCTGTTTGCCCTGGGGCGGACTCATGACTTGCTTGATGACCGAGACGCTTTTGCCGCCGCGGCCTTTGCGCTCCAGCGTCACCAGCACCGGCGTGTTCAATTGGCGCGAACGGACCGGGGCAGCGGGATTGGCGGGCAGCGCCGGCTCATCCGGCGGGGCGGCGGGCGCCAGGTCGGTGGAGTAGACGACGCGCGGCTGCCGCTCGCCCTGGCCGGCAGCCGGTTTGGACTTGTCGCTGCGTCTAGCTTTAGGCGGCGTCACGCTCAGACTTGCTCCTCGATCTCGGCAATAGCGGCTTCGGGCGATTTGCCGCCGAAGATAACGGCCATGATGCCCGGCAGGTACCGGTCAAGCGTCTG
>DATLZJ010000874.1:0-2442 GCA_035574055.1 Caldilineaceae bacterium | reverse complement strand
GCCGTTGCCGTTGGTCTGGAAGACGCTGCGCCGCGCCAGGGGAAGCCCTCCCTGGCTTGGCAACCAGACCGTCGCATTCGCCGGTTGAAGCGCGCCCGGTTCAGCCGGCGCCAATTCGCGGCCTAGCAGGGTGCGTAACTGCCCAATGGACGATTGGAACGGGTGAGATGGCACTCTGGGCAGACGCTGGCGTCCACCGTTACCGCGTGGGGGGGGAGCCGAGGGTGCAGCGAGTGGATGGATCGCCCTGCTGGCGACATCCAGGTCTTCAGCCCACAGAAACAAATGACCGCCGGAACCCGGCGCATCCGAACGGAGCCATGCAGCATGTACGGTCAAAGGCATAACGGATATTGTACCGCGCCGTCCGGCGCGCACAAAATCCCAACCGGGCAAGAAGTATAGACAATCTCTCAAGAGTGAATCTTCCGGCAGCGCGTAGGTGTGGCATCGGCGCCACTCGTGGCGCGCCCGTATATGCCCGCTCCAGGGCGTGTGCTAGGATAGCGCACCGATAATTAATACGGCGATGAGGGCGCTTCCGCCTGGTCCCGGACGCCTCATGCCGGTGTTCTAGGTTGTTCACGAAGCTAGGAAACGGTGGAAACCGTTCACGGCAGAGTTGCCGTTGTCGAGGCTGCCGGTGTCGTGGCGGCTAGGCCCTTGCCAAGGTCCACCAAGAGGGCGAACTCCTCCAGAAAATGGGCGATGAGGCGCTCCGGGTCGGGGATCAGACGCTCGTCCACCTCCACGCCCAGGCTGACGCTGCCGGCATAGCTCAAGAGGCTGATCCCCATGCTGATATTGCCGGAGTGGGGCACCCAGAAGAGGATGCGGGAGATGGGCCTGCCCGCCAGGTAAAGGGTCTGGCGCGGGCCGGGTACGTTGGTCAGCACACAGGACGCCTTCTCGGCGAACCAATCTACTGCCTGGTGCGACACTTCAGGGGGAAGCATGCCCAGCAGGCTCAGGACCTGGTAGACCACCAGCGCTTCGGGCGACCGCTTGAGCCGGTCCATGCGCTGCTTGACGGCCATGAGCCGGGCATAGGGCTGGTCCAGCGCCACCGGCAGGGCCAGATAGAGCAGGCTGAACTCATTGCCCAGCCGTAGCTCCGGCGAGGGACGCCGGAGGTTCATCGGCGCCAGCGCGCGCAAGTCGCCACCGGCCATTTCCGCGCCGCGTTCCAGCATATCCCGGCGCAGCGCACCCGCTGCCGCAGCCACCAGCACATCGTTGACGGTGGCGCCTGCGGCATGGGCGATCTCTTTGACCTGGGCGAGCGGCAGCGGCGGCGACCAGGCGACGCGCTTGATGCCGCCCATCTCCCCGCGGTAGGGCGACTGCCGGTCAGGCGCCATGATCAGCAGCTTGGCGAGGATGGCGGCGCTGGCAGCCGTCAGCAGGCCGGCGTTCTGCAAGGCGTTGAGCAGTCCCGCCGGCGTCAGCCCGCCCTCCTCTTCCGTGGGCAGCAGGCTTGCCAGGAGCCGCACCCCCTGTTTGGTCAGGCCGGCGACCATGCGTAAGGGCCGAGGCAGCGCGCCGTCGCCGCGGCGCGCAGGCTCCTCCGGCTGAGGTCGCGGCGCGGCCTCAGCCGCGCTCGGATCGGTCAGGGAGAGCAAGACTTGGATCAGCGCCATACCGTCGGCGATGCAGTGGTGGATGCGTCCAAAGACGGCGCAGCCGCCGGCTTTGCCGCCAATGGTCACGTTCTCGATGAGGTAAAACCGCCAAAGTGGATGGGCGCGGTCCAGCGGCTCGCTCATCAGGTCGCCGATCAGGCCCTGTAGGGTTGCCTCGTCGTGGGGCGCGGGCAACGCTACCCGGTGCAGGTGGCGGCGCAGGTGGAAGTGGGGGTCATCCTCCCAGTAGAAACGACTTCTGCTTGGCCCTGGGACAATGCGCTGCCGGAAGCGGTCGAACAGGCCGGCAAGCCGCTCGTCCAGCAGCCGGTATAAGCGGTCGTACTCAACCGGCTCGTCGAAAAGCATGACGCCGTTGATCACCATCAGGTTGGTGGGGCGGTCCATACCCAACCAGGCGGCGTCAATGCTGCTCATGGGTTCACGGTGGCGCTGGCTCATAGGACCTCATCGCGTGTGATCGCGTATGGCTGAACGGGGTCGCGCAGGACGGTTACAGGCCAATCCTGTAGAACATGAAGCAGCAGGGCGCTTCAGGATATTCTCCAGCCAGGATATTCTCCGGTATAGTTGGAGTATACTGTATCTTTCATCCTGCTTCCAGCGCGACGCAATTGCACCGTCGGGGAACGCCAACTATAATTGGACGGAATTGTCGCCTGATACTCAAGTTGAGGATAAAATTCGTATGTTAAAAAGCCATACCTGCGGTGAACTGCGCTTGGACCATGCCGGCCAGAGGGTGCACCTGGCGGGCTGGGTCAACCGGCGCCGCGACCACGGCGGGCTGATCTTTATT
>DATLZJ010000873.1:0-4027 GCA_035574055.1 Caldilineaceae bacterium | reverse complement strand
GGCGGAGATGCTCATGAGGGCGAAGCGTTCCAGCCGCAGCGCCGCGGCCAGCGCGGCCAAGTCGGTGGGCCAGTCTACCAGCCGCCGTTGGGGCTTGAAGGTGGACTGGCCGATGCCGGGGCGGTCGGGGACAATGGCGCGCACCTGGAGGCGCTGGAGGAGCGCCGGGTCTAATAATTCCGGCTCGCGCCGGCTGCCGGGGTTGCCGTGCAGCCAGATGAGCGGGCGCCCATTGGGATCGCCATATTCGCTATAGGCGAGGGTGCGGCCATCGGGCAGGGTAATCGTGCCGGTGTGGATCAACATGGGCTTACCGGCATCTCTCGGTGACGCCGGACAAAGGCAGCCAAGGACGTGGGTGGACGCTCCAGCAGCCAGCGCAGCACATTGGGGTTTCCCACCAGCCCATAGTCGGCGTAGTAGGTGAACATCTGGCGCAGGGCTGCGATGGCGTAGTCGCCCAAGCCGCTGCGCCGCGCCTGCTGCTCCCACAGATCGAGGGGCAACGCCTCGGCGCGCACCGGCTGTTGCAGCCCTTCGGCCAGCACGCCGGCCACCTGGCTTTGGCTCAGCGGCGCGGCGCCCACCAGTTCATAGGTTGCTCCCTGGTGCCCCGTCTCGGTCAACACCCGCGCCGCGGCCTCGGCCACATCCTCCAGGTCTACCAGAGAGAGCCGTGTCTCCACCGGATAGGGCACCGCGTAGACGCCTTGGGTGCGAATGGCGCGCCAGTAGCCCAGCAGGTTCTGCATGTACACCGCCGGTTGCAGGATAGTGAAGGGCAGCCCGCTCTGGAAAATGCGCTCCTCGACTTGGAGCTTCTGCCAGTGGTGGGGCATGGTCGAGGTCTGGGGATGCAGCACCGAATGGTAGACGAAGTAGCTCACGCCTGCCGCCTTGGCTGCGGCCAGCAGCGTCGCGCCGATGGCCGCCTCGTCAGGGTGCATATTGGGGCAGATGTGATAGACCGTGCGCACCCCCTGCACAGCGGTGCGCAGCGCCGCCGGGTCGCGCAGGTCGCCCACCTGCACCTCGCTTGCGCCCGCAGCCAGGGCCGCAGGGCGTTGCTCGGTCCGGCGTAACAGGGCGCGGACCGGCGCCCGCCGCCGCGCCAATGCGCGTAGGATGGCCTGGCCGGTCTTTCCACCGGCGCCCGTGATCAGAATCATAGCAGCATGGTAGCCAAGCGCCTGGCGACTGTCAAGGCGCTGATCCGCTGAACAGGTCGGTGAAGAGACCAGGGCGAGCGCGGCAGCTTCGCCTCGGCGCAGCCGCTAATTTGACAAGCCAATCGCCCCGCTGCTATAGTCGCCTGAACAACTGAATCGCAGGCTCTTATCCAGAGAGGTGGAGGGACCGGCCCGTTGAAGCCTCGGCAACCTGGTCTAGCCCAACCTGGTCTAGCGAACGTTGAGCGCAACCAAGGTGCCAAGTCCGGCAGAGTCATCTGGAAGATGAGAGAACCGCTTCGCTCCGGCGACCTTTCCTGCCCTCTCATCACGGATGAGGGGGTTTTTTATTTGGCCTGTTCAACGGCTGTGCAACCAAAAGAGATTTATCCAAGGTGAGTTAACCGGCAGGATGGTTTATCCGGCGCTTACGGATCAGCACCGTATGAAGGAAATCGTATAAAGAAAATTGTATAAAGAAAATTGTATAAAGGAAGTTGCATGAAGGAGGACATGTCGCCATGATCGTCATGAAATTCGGGGGGACCTCGGTCGGCAGCGCCGAGGCGTTCGCCCAAGTCGCCGCCATTGTCGCCCAACGGATGGCCGAGCAGGCCCAAACCCCACGCCCCGGCGTGGTAGTGGTCACCAGCGCCATGAGCGGCGTCACCAATATGCTCATCGAGGCGGCACAGCGGGCCGCTGCGGGCGACGAGTCCTTCTTTCGCGAGACCGAGAACACCTTGCGCGTCAAACATCAGTCGGTTGCGGGCCAGTTGATTGATGACGGCGGCGAGCGGGCTGCGCTGGGCCGGATCATCGAGGAGCGCTTGCAAGAGTTCACCCGGCTCTGCAGCAGCATTGCCGTGCTGGGCGAGCTGACCGACCGCGGGCTGGATGTGGTCAGCGGCCTGGGGGAACGGCTGGCTGCGCCCCTGCTGGCGGCGGTCCTGCGCGCCCGCGGCATCCCGGCGGAATATGTGGACGCCACCGAGTTGATCGTCACCGACCGGGTCTTTGGCGGCGCGGCCCCCCTGATGGAGTTGACCGAACCCCGCTGCCAGGCGCGGCTGCGCCCGCTGCTCCAGCAGGGGAGCGTGCCCGTCGTCACCGGCTTCATCGGCGCAACGGTGGACGGCATCCCCACCACCCTGGGCCGCGGCGGCTCCGACTACTCCGGCGCGATCATCGGCGCGGCGCTGGAGGCCGACGAAATCCAAATCTGGACCGACGTCAACGGCGTCATGACCGCCGACCCGCGCATTGTCCCGAACGCGCGCAGCCTCAATCAGCTCAGCTACGAGGAGGTCGCCGAGCTGGCCTACTATGGGGCCAAGGTGCTGCATCCCAAGACGGTGACGCCCGCTGTGGAGAAGCATATTCCTCTGCGCGTGCTCAACACCTTTGCGCCGGACCACCCCGGTACGCGCATCGTGGGCAAGAACGACAGCGCCGTCCACGGTACCGTCAAAGCCATCACCTCGATCCGGGGCATGAACCTGGTGACAGTGGCGGGCCGGGGCATGATCGGCGTGCCGGGGATCGCGGCCCGCACCTTCCAGGCGGTGGCGACGGTGGGCGCCAATGTGCTCATGATCAGCCAGAGCAGCAGCGAGCAGAGCATCTGTTTTGTAGTGCCAGAGGGGTCGGCCAACACGGTCATCGAGGCGCTGCGCGCCGAGTTCAAGAGCGAGCTGGAGCGCCACCACATTGACCAGATCAGCGGCCACAGCAACGTCGCCATCATCGCCGTGGTGGGCAGCGGGATGCGGGGCACGCCGGGGCTGGCGGCGGGCATCTTCAACGCGGTGGGCGGCCAACGGATCAATGTCATTGCCATCGCCCAAGGCTCCAGCGAAGCCAACGTCAGCCTAGTGGTGGAGGAGAGCCGCGCCGCCGACGCGGTGCGCGCCATCCACAATATCTTTGAGCTGCACAAGCCCACGGCAGAACGAGGGTATTTACATGCATGATAAGGGCAGCCGGGCAGTAGGCTGTGGGGAAACGCTCCTGAACGCTGCGCCGTTGCACTAGACCCTTAACCCTTGCCACTGCCAATCAGCGTCAATACACGCCTGGCGCCACAGGAGGCGATCTGCTGCGACGCCAGGCGTTTGATTCGTTGGTTGTAAGTTGGGATACAATTTGTGATATAATGGCTACGCTTGTAGCGCAGGGGAGCCGGACCGGTGTCTTGTGCTCCCCTGTTCTGTCCAATGACCCTGGGCGGCGCGCTGCCGCGCGGGGAAACGCAGGCCGCGGTGTGGCGAGCGCCCCGGCCTCCATACCGGAAAAGCAACTATACACGATGCATCACTTGCCTGTCATTCTCTTCGGCGCCGGCGGCGTAGGCCGGTCCTTGCTCCGCCAGATCGTGGACAACCGCAGCTTCCATGTCTTGCAGTTTGGGCTGGAGATCCAGGTCTTGGCAGTCTGCGATAGCGACGGCGCGGTGCTGGAGCCGAGCAACGGGCTGGACGATGAGCTGCTCTGTGAGATCATCGCCCACAAGCGCGAAGGCAAGCGGCTGGCCGACCATCGCATGGGCGGTCCCCAGGCCGATCTGACCAGCATCGTGGACATTGCCGGCCGCGCCGGCGCGGTGGTGGTGGATTGCACCGCCAGCACCGCAACCGTGCCCGCACTGCTCTTTGCCCTGGACCGGCGCTACAAGATCGTGCTGGCCAATAAGAAACCGCTGACCATAGACCAGGAGGTGTACGACCGGCTGACAGCAGCCGGCGGCACCGCCGGCGACGGCTCAACCGCCGAGCCGGCCCCACGGGTACGCCATTTGGGGCGCGCTCGCTGGGAGACCACCGTCGGCGCAGCGCTGCCTATCATCGTCACGCTCAACC
>DATLZJ010000872.1:0-3971 GCA_035574055.1 Caldilineaceae bacterium | reverse complement strand
TATGAAGCGGGTCGTCTCCATCAGCCTGGGCAGCAGCCGCCGTAACGCTACCGTCGAAACGGTCCTGCTCGGCGAGCCGGTACGGCTGGAGCGGATCGGCGTAGATGGCGATCTGGCCGCCGCCCGTCGCCACTACCTGGCGTTGGACAGCCAGGTGGATGCCTTCGGCGTCGGCGGCGCAGACCTCGCCATCACCGTCGCCGGCCGCACCTATCCCATCCACTCGGTGACACGCCTAGTCGCCGGGCTAAACACCCCTGCGGTGGACGGCGGCGGCATACGCCGGGTCATGGAACGGCGCCTGCCCGCCCAATTGGACGGCTTGCTCCCCTCCCCGGTTGCCGAACGCCGCGTCTTTATCTGCACCGCCGTCGCCCGCTACGACCTGGCCGAAGGCTTTCAGGAAGCAGGCTATGCCGCCCTCTACGGCGATCTCGGCTTTGGCCTCGGCCTGCCCATCCCCATCCACAACCTGCGCACCGTCGCCCGCCTCGCCCGTCTGCTGCTGCCCATCATGACGCGCCTGCCCTTCCACTGGCTCTATCCCACCGGCAGCCAGCAGGAGAGCATCCATCCCCGCTTCGAGCGCTGGTACGCTTGGGCCAGCGTCATTGCCGACGACTTTCACTACCTCAAGAAGCACCTCCCTGACCGGCTGGACGGCAAGACCGTCGTCACCAACACCACCACCCCAGACGATATTGCGCTGCTCCGCAGTCGTGGTGTACGCTATCTCTGCACGACAACGCCGCGCCTCGACGGGCGCACCTATGGCACCAATATGCTCGAAGCGGCGCTCACGGCGATTGCCGGCAAGGGGCGTAGCCTGACAGACGCCGAGATCGCCGCCCTGGTCAATCAGTCCAACCTCCAGCCGGAGGTGCTGGCGCTACAACCCTGACGCCCGGCGCTCCGGCCTAGTCCGGAGAAGGCCATGCCGACCATGCTTATCCATCACGCCGACCTCCTTGTCACCATGGACCGCGCGCGCCGCGAGATAGCGGATGGCGCTGTGCTGGTGCGCGACCAGGCGATTGCGTGGGTCGGCGCGACGGCTGACCTTCCCGCCGATATGAGCGACCGCGCCGACCGGCGCATCAATGCCCGCGGCAAGCTGCTTCTGCCCGGTCTGGTCAACACCCACCACCACTTTTACCAGACCTTGACCCGCGCCGTCCCCGCGGCCCAAAACGCTGTGCTTTTCGACTGGCTCAAGACCCTCTATCCGATTTGGGCCGAGCTGACGCCCGACGACGTGCGCATCAGCACCCAACTGGCCCTGGCCGAGCTACTTCTCAGCGGCTGTACCACCAGCAGCGACCACCACTATCTCTGGCCCAACGGCGCGCGGCTCGACGATCAGTTCGAGGCCGCCGAGGCGGTAGGCGTGCGCTTCCACGGCGCGCGCGGCAGCATGAGCCTGGGCGAAAGCCAAGGCGGTCTCCCCCCCGACCGGGTGACGGAAGACGAGGAGAGCATCCTGCGCGATTGCCGCCGGGTTGTCGAGACCTACCACGATGCGAGCCGCTATGCCATGCGCCGGGTGGCGATTGCGCCCTGTAGCCCATTCAGCGTCACCCCCGCGCTGATGCGCGAGAGCGCAGCCCTGGCGCGCAGCTTTGGCGCTGCCGGCGTCCGTCTCCATACCCACCTCGCCGAGACCCAGGACGAGGAGACCTTTTGCCTGCGCGCGTTCGGCGCGCGGCCCGTTGACTATGCCGAGCAACTCGGCTGGCTGGCCGGCGATGTCTGGCATGCCCACTGTGTCCACCTCTCCGGCGATGAGGTGATTCGCTTCGCCGCGACCCGTACCGGCGTCGCCCACTGTCCTACCAGCAATATGCGCCTCGCCAGCGGCATTGCGCCGGTGCGGGCGCTCATCAGCGCCGGCGCGGCCGTCGGCTTGGGTGTGGACGGCAGCGCCAGCAACGACGGCAGCCATCTGCTGGCCGAGGCCCGCCAGGCCATGCTGCTCCAGCGAGTGCTCGGCGACCCTGCCGCCATGACCGCCCGCCAGGCGCTGGAGTTGGCGACGCTGGGCGGGGCTGCGGTGTTGGGCCGCGACGACATCGGCGCGCTGGCAGCGGGCATGGCCGCCGACATCATCGCTTACGACCTGAGCGCCCCCACCTATGCCGGCGCAGCGGTCCATGACCCGGTCGCGGCGCTCGTCTTTTGCCAGCCCCAGAACGTAGATTTCGCAATGGTCAACGGTCGCGTGCTGGTGGAGGACGGCCAGTTGACCACGCTCGACCTCCCCGTCTTGGTCGAACAGCATAACCGTGCGGCGCGGGCGCTGCTCGCCCGCGCCGGAATGGCCTGAAGCCATGCCTCCCGCAACGTTTGAAGTGATCCTCACCCATGAGCATACCGACTTCGACGCGCTGGCCTCCATGCTGGCCGCGTCGCTGCTCTATCCCGATGCGCTGCCCGTGCTGCCTCGCCAGCTCAACCGCAACGTCCGCAGCTTCCTGACCCTCTACCGCAATCGCTTCCCCTTCATCAATGACCAGGACCTGCCGCGCGGCCGGGTGCGCCGCGCCATTTTGGTGGATGCGCGTGCGGTCAACTGGGTCAAGGGGATGGACGCCAATACAGAGTTGTACATCATTGACCATCACAGCTTTGACGAACCGGTTCCGCCGGGGCAGCACGTTTGGTCCGAGCCAGTGGGCGCCAACACCACGCTCCTGGTCGAGAAGATCATCGAGAGCGGTTTGGCGCTCTCACCCATCCAGGCAACCTTGTTGACCCTGGGCATCCACGAGGATACCGGCAGCCTCACCTATCCCTCCACCACCCAGCGCGACGCCCGCGCGCTGGCCTGGTTGCTGGAGCCGGAGCACAAGGTCAACATGGAGGTGGTCGGCCAGTTTCTCAACCACCCGCTCAGCGCCGCCCAGCGCAGCCTGCTCCAGACGCTCATCGAGCGTAGTGAGTTTATCCAGGTCGCCGGCCACACCGTGGTCATTGCCCAGGCCGTCGCCCACGACTTCGACGAGGAATTGAGCGCCCTGGCCTCCCGCCTGCGCGACTTCCATGAGGTAGACGCCACCTTCATGGTGATTGAGCTGGCAGACATCATCCAAGTCGTGGCGCGCAGCACGACCGACGCCATTGACGTGGGCAAGATCGCGACCGAGTTGGGCGGCGGCGGCCACACCCGCGCCGCGGCCGCGCCCATCCAGCGCAACGGCCAGGCGATCGCCGCCGTGCGCGACCGGATCGTCAGCCTGCTGGAGGAACACGCCCGCGCCGCGATCACCGTCCAACACATCATGAGCGCCGGGCGGCCCCAGTCGCTGACTCCGGAGATGACAGTCGAAGAGGCAGCGGAGTTGATGCGCCGCTACGGCCATGAAGGCTTTCCGGTCCTTCGCCTCCGGCCCGATGGCAGCGAAGAGCTGCTGGGCGTCTTGACCCGCCGCGAGGCCGACCGCGCCCTCAACCACGGGCTAGGCGACCAGCCTGTGACCAAATTCATGCGCGCCGGCAATATCACTATCCACCCCGATGCCTCAGTCGCCGAGCTGCGCCGCCGCATGATTGACAGCAACTGGGGCCAGATTCCCGTCGCCGACGAGCGAGGGCGGATCATCGGCATCGTCACCCGCACCGACCTGATCAAGCTGTGGGATGAGGCCGGCCTGCCGCGCGGTCACGCCAGAGAAGTCGCCCAGCGCCTCCTCCACTCCCTCCCGCCGGTGCTTTATGCCCTGCTTCGCCTGATCGGCCAGGAGGTCAGCAACCTGAACTATACCGTCTATGTTGTGGGCGGCTTTGTGCGCGACCTGCTTCTCCAGCGCGAGGGCGGCCAGAGCCTGTCCGATGCGATGCTGGACATGGATATCGTCATCGAGGGCAACGCTATCGAGTTTGCCCGCCGGATGCAAACCCTGTATGGCGGTCGCATCGTGCCCCACCGGCGCTTTAACACCGCCAAATGGATTTTGGACGACCCGGCGCACCCG
>DATLZJ010000871.1:0-5323 GCA_035574055.1 Caldilineaceae bacterium | reverse complement strand
ATATCCATCCCTTTTCTGGGCGCGCTCAACGCAGTTCGTCGAGCAGCGCCGTGGCCTCCTGCAAATCCGGGGTCTCAAATCCTTCGGTGAACCACTCATAGACCGGCGCCAGCCGTTGGACCGCCGCTGCGCGCCGTCCCTGCCCCTGCCAAAGCCGCGCCAGGCTGACGGCGGCGCGCAGCTCCAGGGATTTGGCCTCCTGTTGTTGTGCGATCGCGATGGCTCGCAAATAGTAGCCTTCAATGATTTCGGCGCTTTCTCCTTGCATGGCGCAGACCTCGCCGCGCAGCCGCCATATCTCGGCCTCATGGCACCGTTCGCCGCTTTGGTGGGCGGCGTCCAGCGCCTCTGCCAGCAGGTGCAGCCCTGTGGCCGGATCGCCCGCCCTGGCCTGCGCCATGCCCAAGTGGGCAAGGTAGAAGGATTGCCGCAAGCCTGTGCGCATGGCGCGAAATTCTGCCATCCCTTCCTCCATCCGGGCAATGCCCTGCGCCAGCTCGCCCTGCTCGGCCAGCGCCCACCCCAGCAGATAGGCAGCCCACGCGCGATAATAGGGAAATCCATGCACGGCGCTCAACGCGTTAATGCTGGCGATCCATCTCTCCGCCTGGCTCCATTCACGACGGAAGCCATGCAGCATGGCGAGATATGCCTCTGCCACGACCAGGCTGAACGGGTGAGATAGGTCACGCGCCAGGATAACGGCCTGGCGGCACTCGGCCAGCGCTGTATCCACATTGCCTAAATACCAGGCGCCGTGGGCATCATAGGCAAGGGTGAAGATACCCAGTTCCATCGTAAAGGTGGCGAGGGGAAAAGGGCGGCGGAGCCGGCCATAGGCAGCCAGGCTGTGCTGGGCATGGAGCCGCGCCGTGCGGAACTCGCCTTGATGGATCAGGGGCGACAGGGTCATGAAGTGGCCCGCTACCTGGAGCGCCGCATCGTCCTGCTCCTTGAGGAGCTTGAGGCAGTGCCGTCCAATCGCCAGGGATGTCTGCACATTGCCTCCAACATGGCTGAAGGAGTAGTGGCCGAACAAAATGCCGACTAGCTGTTCCAACTCCCCAACTTGTTGGGCGAGGGCATTGGCGCGCTCATAGGCCCGTTGCACCTCTGGGGCCGACCAACCCTTCGCTGCCACCATGGAAACGCCCAAGAGGATCTGTAGCCGCAGCTCTTGGCGCGCCCGTTCAGGCGTGACGGGCAGTTTCCGCAACAGACTCAACCCACGGTTGAGATGGGCAATTGGCTCCTCATAGGCTGCAAAGCGAGTCGCCCGCTCGGCTGCTTGGCACAAATATTCGATGGCCTTCGCCGTCAATCCCGCCATCTCAAAATGATAGGCCAACTGGACCGCCAACGGCTCGGTCTCGCCGGCAAAGATCTCCTCCAGCGCATGGCCCACTGCCTCATGGAGGTAGGTTCGCTCTGCTGGGTCCAGGCTGTTGTAGAGATACTTTTGGAACAGGATATGCCGGAAGCGATAGGGAGAGCGGAGCCGCCCCCCCACCCGTTCGCTCGCCAGGCTCTGGACCAGCCGGTGCTGGCGGTCGGCGACACTACTCAACTGGCGGATGAGCTGGGCAGGCGCAGCCTCCTTGACCTGGGCCACGACCTCCGCCGTGAAGGTCTCTCCCTCGACGCTAGCGACTTGGAGCGCCTCCTGGAGCGCGGCGGGCAGCCGTCCGATCCGGTGGGCGATCACAGCCTCGACGCGCGCCGGCAGGGTTGTCCATTCAATCGCGGCGGCCTCTACATAGGCGCCCGTCTCGTCCTCGGCCAGCGCCTTCTGCTCGAACAGCTCCCGCAGTAGCTCCACCGTGAAGAGCGGATGGCCGCGGGTATGTTGGAAGAGGGTCGTGCGGAATTCTTCGTCCAGTCGGTTGGGCATCTGGTCGAGCAACGCATCTACGAAGGCTCGCCGTCGTTCGTTCGCAGTGTGGCCTAAGTCAATCTCGATATCGCCATAACGGCGCTTCAGCTCATGGAGGACCGGGACGAGGGGGTGGGCGCTCTCCGGTGCATCCGGCTCAAGCGGCTCCAGGTGTACCTCGCTAGGCCGGTAGGCGCCGAGGATGAGGATGCGGCTGTTGCCGAGCCGCCGGCCTAGATGAAAGAGCAGCGCAGCCGACGCCCGGTCTGTCCAGTGGAGATCATCCAAGATGAGCAAAAGCGGATGGCGAGCGGCAAGCGTATAGAGCACCTGGGTCATTTGCTCAAAGACCTGGCGTTGCTGTGGGGGCGCCAGCGGCGTCTGGCGCTCCGCCAGCTGGGCCGCCAGGCGCGCCCAGCTGGCGCCCACCTGGGCGTCGGCGCTCGCCAGGCGCGACCGCAGTTCGGCAGTCGAGACAAAGAGGTCAAGCAGGTCGGGGCCGTGATCCAGAAGCGCCTCGATGGTCCGGGGTAGCGCCGCCCACAACCGCCGGGCCTGTTCCTGGGGAAGCGTTCCGGCGATGCCGCGCGCGTTCACGTCGCCGGTAAGCTGGGCTATGAGATCGCGAAAGGGCAAATAGGGGTCGCCCACACCGGCGTAGGCGTCACAGTTGCCATTGGCGACAACGAGATCGGAAATCTGCTGCTGGGCGCGCCGGGCGAACTCGGCCAGGAGGGTCGTTTTGCCCTGGCCTGCCTCCCCCGTAATAAAGACGATCCGCCCGCTCCGGTGAAGCGTGGCAACCAGGTGCGCTTCCAGTTGGGCCAGCTCCGGCTCACGGGCTACACAAACAATGGGTGGTGCGCTCTCGACGGCCGGCGGCTCGACGGGAGGGGGAGTTTCGGGATACCGGACAAGCGTTTCGATGTACTCACCGCGCGCGAGGCGCAGAAACGCCTCCCGCTCCTGCGGCGGGATCGCCAGATGGTCCGCCAGCAGCTCCGCCAGCTCGCGGGAGGGACGCCGCATCTCTTGTTCGATCTTCTTGATGGTGATCACGGCGCAGGAAACGCGTTCCGCCAGCATGGCTTGGGTCAGGTCCAGCGCCTTGCGCCGCTGCCGCACCCATTCCGCAAAGGTGAGCATGGCACCCTTCCTCTACTTGTATTCCTCCGTGTATCCCTCATGGTATCACACAGGGATACCTAGCGGAAACCATTTTCTGATGAACTTAACGCCAATAGATAAGCGAGTCCGGCATCGGGTTGGTCGAAAAAGTGGGACTGGACGCGTTCAATTCAAGCGTGGCGGTGTTACATCTAATCTGCCGAGTGCCCCGACCAAGCGGAAGGTTATCACATGTGCCTAGTTGATGTATCGTCAGGAATCCAGAGGAGAGAACCAATGAAAACCTTGACCACGGTAGCTGCTTATGTTGTGACTCTGGTCATGCTGGCCGGTTGCGTGGCGCCGGTCGGCGTGCTCCAGGCGCAGATTCAGTCCGCCACACCGGAGGCCGCCAGACCGGCCATCCAGCGGACGGATGCCGTTGTTCGTACGCACCCTTCCCAGGGGGAGGTGCGCGATGTGGAGGGCGCAAGTGCAACGCTGTTGACCAGCGAAGAGGGCGCGACAGCGTGGCTGCACACGTCGGGGCTGGAGCCGGGCAACGTGTACACACTCTGGTTTGTCGCGATCAACAACCCGGAGGCATGTACAGAGACCCCTTGCCCCTCGGCGGATGTGCTGGGCAACAGCGCGGTGGTCGAGTCGGAGGTGGGCTATGCAGACGGTATTATCGCCGAGACGGAGGAGGGCTTCTTTGCTGTCCACATGCCGGTTGGCTCTTTGGCCGATGGCTGGTTCGGCAATGGCTTTATTCATTCCCAAACGGCAGAGATTCACCTGGTCATCAACGACCACGGCCCGCTGATCCCCGAGATGGCTTCGAATATGCTCAACACCTATCGGGGAGGTTGCAGTGATGAAAGTCTGCCCCCCCCATTCCCTGACACGGCTAAGGCCGATGGCGAGCCTGGCCCGAACACCTGCCGGTTGATCCAATCGGCGATATTCGTGCAGCGGTAACGTGATCTCGGCGCAAGCAGCAGGGCCTGCCTAGTCGAGTTGAGCAGGCCCTGCGCAGAAAGCGCCTCAGGGTTTCCATAGGATAATAGGATATACGAGCCGGCCAACGCTTTTTATCAGAGTGCTGATGCCTTCGATCGCTTCCACTTGGTCTTGCACACGAAGGACGCGCCCGTGGACGCGTGCGCCAACGATGCGCCAACGCAAGGCATCTAGGCTATAGCCAGACCGTAGCAAACGACGGAACAATGTTGTTATCCAGAAAGGAGATTCTTATGTTCCACCATATGCTGCGCAATGGCCGGCCCTATGCCGGACGCCTGGTCGCCCACCGCGCGGGAGACCTCATGGCGCTCGTGGCCCATCCGGCGCAACGAAGACGGCGCCCGGCCAGTGCCGTGCTCTTGCTGTTATGTGTGCTGTTGGTGAGCGCCTGCGCGCCGGTGCAGCCGGTTGCGCCCTCGACGCCCGCCGGCGCGTATGATGCCGCCGTGCCCAGCGCCTGGTTTGCGCTCTCGCTCAAGCTGGTCAAGGAGACCCCCGGCTTCTCGCCG
Source organism: Caldilineaceae bacterium (assembly GCA_035574055.1). Taxonomy (GTDB): domain Bacteria; phylum Chloroflexota; class Anaerolineae; order Caldilineales; family Caldilineaceae; genus QEUY01. The sequence continues at coordinate 808 of DATLZJ010000871.1, read as the reverse complement.
CCCGTGGCCTCCCGCGCCTTCGGCTACATGGGCGTAACCCTATATGAGACGGTGCAGCCCGGGATGCCCGGCTATCGCTCGCTGGCCGGCCAGCTCAACGGGTTGGGCCACTTGCCGCCCTTTATCCCCGATGGTGAGGTTTCTTGGCCCCTCGCGGCCAACGCCGCGCTGGCAACCATGACCCGGCGCCTCTTTGTCGCGGCGACGCCAGAGAACCAGGCTGCTATCGAAGAACTGGCCGCCCGCCTAGAGGCTCAAGAGAATTTGGACCCGGCGACTGTTGCCCGCTCGGCGGCCTGGGGCGAGCGGGTGGCTGAGGCCATCTATGCCTGGTCGCTCACCGACGGTGGGCACGACGGTTATGCCACCAGCTTCGCCGCCGACTACCTGCCGCCGGTGGGGCCGGGGCTGTGGGTGAGCACGCCCCCTGGCTATCTCCAGCCGCTCCAGCCCTACTGGGGACAAAACCGGCCCTTTGCCTTGAGCGCGGTGGATGAATGCCCGGCTGCGCCGCCCCCGGCCTATTCCGAGGAGGTTGCCTCAGACTTTTACGCCGAGGCATTTGAGGTCTATGATACCGTGCGCAATCTCAGCGCAGAGCAAGAGGCGATTGCCCGCTTCTGGGCCGATGATCCTGTCCGCACCGCCACACCTCCCGGCCACTGGGTCTCGATCCTCAGCCAAGTGCTGGCTCAAGAGGAGGCGACGCTGGACCTGGCCGCCGAAGCCTACGCCAAGCTGGGCATCGCCCTGGCCGACGCCTTCATCACCTGCTGGCACACCAAGTATGTCTACAATGTGCTCCGCC
>DATLZJ010000870.1:0-3390 GCA_035574055.1 Caldilineaceae bacterium | reverse complement strand
TCGCCGCGGTGATCTCGCGCGTCAAGCATGTCCATATTCGTGACTGCAAAGGGCGGCAGCAGGGGCCGGGCAAACCGGAGATGCAGGCCAATGGCCGCGGGGACATTGACCTGGTGGGCTATATCCGCGTCCTCCACGAGCACGGCTACACCGGCCCGCTGGACCTGGAGATCATCGGGGCCAAGGAGTATCCGCTGGAGCAGTGTTGCATCATCGCCGCCGAATCGCGCGGCCACATGCAAGCCTGCCTCCAGGCGTGCGGCGCGCGCTAAACTGTTGTGCGAATCAAGCCGGACGACCGGCGTCACCCGAACTGAGCGGCCTGGTTGATCGCCTCCACAAAGCGGCGGGCGATCTCTTGGGGCCGGGTGATCGCGCCGCCCACCACGACCGCCAGCGCGCCCGCGGCCAGCGCGGCCGCCGCCTGTTCGGGTGTGTGATAGCGCCCTTCGGCCAGCAAGGGAACCTCCAGCCGCCGGGCCAGCGCCGCTGTCAGCTCTAGGTCCGGCTCACGCTGCTGCGGGCTGTAGTCCGTGTATCCGGAGAGTGTGGTTGCCACCAGATCGGCCCCTGCCGCCTCGGCGGCCAGCCCTTCCTCCAGCGTTGAGACATCGGCCAGGACAGGCCGCCCGGTCTCCTGGTGGATGGTTGCGATCAGCGTCTTCAGATCGGCAGGCTCCGGGCGCGGCCGCGCCGTCGCATCAATGGCGATGATGTGCGCGCCGGCCTCGGCCACTGCCTTGGCATGGTCCACCGTGGGCGTGATATAGACCGGATAGTCCGGCAGTTCCTCCTTGTACAGCCCGATCACCGGCAGATCCACCGCCGCGACAATGGCGCGAATGTCCGGCGGGCTATTGGCGCGGATGGCCCGTGCGCCCCCCATCTGCGCGGCCCGCGCCATGCGCGCCATGATCTCTGCGCCGTGTAGCGGCTCATCGGCCAACGCCTGGCAGGAGACAATCAGCCCCCCGCGCACCTGGGCCACAAACTTGGCCGTGCGCGCCGCCAGCTCATTGGCAAGCGTCTCCGACGTATGCTCCGGATGGGGTGTGAGCATCATGCCTCCCTATTGGCCGTCGCCGGCAGGCCAGATGCCACGCAGAAAGGCCACTGCCTCCGGCGCTTCCCGTTCAAAGTCTTGCCAGCGGCACTCGACCGACACCCCCGACCAGCCGCGTGCGCCGTAGCCGATGGCGGCCAGCTCGGCAGCAAACGCGGCATAGGGATAGTCGCCGCGGCCCGGCGCAAGCCGCCCACTGTCGGCCACATGGATATGTGCCAGCCGGTCGCCGTGGGCGCGGATATGGTCCAGCGGCTCCCCCTCCACCTGCATATGATAGAAGTCGGCCAGCACACGCACGCTGGGACGGTCCACACGCTCGGCCAGCGCCGCCGCTTCGGGCACGCTGTTGAGCATGTTAGACTCCTGCCGGTTGAGCGGCTCAATGGCGATCGTTATCTCGTGCGCCTCGGCGTGGTCCGCGACCAGCGACAGGAACCGGATCAACTGCTCCTCGGCAGCTTCGCGGCCAAAGCCGTCGGGCGTCTGGCGAGCGCCGCCGCTGCCAAAGACCACCACCCGTGCGCCGATCTCAGCGACCCGCGCCAGCGCCACCGCCACATAACGCTCCACCCGCAGCCAGTCCACCGCCGGCCCTACCACCTTGAGGTCACGGGGCAGAAAGACGTTGAAGGCTTCGACCGGCAGCGGCGCCTCACGATAGCGCGCTCGCACCGGCGCAAAGGCGCTCTCGCCCTCCTCCGGCAGCAGCGATACAACCGTACACTCCAGATAGTCAAAGCCTGCGGAACGGGCGATCTCTGCCTGGTCTACCGGGCAACAGCAACCCAACCGGATCACGGCGACTCCTATCTTATCTTGCCTGCTAGCCTGGAGTCTGCGCCCAGTCGGGCGCGCTCTCGACCATGCCCACATCGGCCATCAGCCCGCGCAGGGCGGCCGCCGCTCGCCGCATTCCCTCCGGCCCGCTGAAGCCGCTGCTATGGCCGGCGATCGCCAGGTGCGGCTCCAACGCGAGAAAACCGTCGAACCCACTCTGGTTGAGCTGCGCCAACAGAAGGCTGACCTGCCCGTCCCCTTCACCGGCAGGCGTCACTTTGCCGTCGGCCAGCCGGGCATCCTTGACATGCACATGGGCCACATAGGAGCCGAGCAAGGGCCAGCCATCCGTAACCGCCTGGGCCTCGCCGACCTGCACGAAGTTGGCCGGGTCCCAAGCGAACTGAAGGTGAGCCGAGCCAACCCGCGTGAGCAGTTGGTGGCAGCGCGCCACCGTGTCGCCCACGATCTCCTTTTCATTCTCCAACAGCAGCAACTTTCCGGCGCTGCTCGCCATATCGGTCAGCCAAGCCAGGCGCGCGGCGGCATCGGGCACATATTGGTCATAGTGGGCATTGCTGCTCGTGTTGGGCGGGTAGAAGGAGAAGACCCGCACCCGGCGCACGCCGAGCCGGTCTGCAATTTCGAAGATACGCCGCAAGTTCGCTTGCTCGATCTCTGGCGGTTGGGCCAGGGGCGACTTGCCCACCGGGCTGCCGATGGCGCTGATGGCAATGCCCGCCGCCGCACAACGCTGGCCGATGGTCTGCACTTCTTCATCGGTCAGATGCAACACATTCTTGCCCCAGACGCCGCGCAGCTCCAGATAGCCGATTTTCAGGTCGCGCGCCACGCGCAGTTGGGCGTCCAGATCATCGGCGACCTCATCGCCGAAGAAACTCAAACGCACGGTGGCTTCCGCCATAAAGCTCTCCTCATTCACATTGTGACTGGCCCAGGTAAGCTGGCGCCTTTAGACTGGATTCAAGTTGGGATCAGGCTCTCATTGAAGCCGGCGGATTCGAGCAGGCCAGTAGGGTGAGCAGGCTCCGCAGGTAAGCGCGCATCCTCACTTGTGCCTTCCGGCCACGGCGTATCCGTAGCTGTTGGCACGCGCGCCGGCAGCGTAAACCAGACCGTTGTCCCTTCACCCTCCTGGCTCACCAGGCCGATTGCTCCCTGATGCCCCTCCACGATGGCCTTGCAGACGTACAATCCCAGCCCTGTGCCCTGGATCTGGTTTTCGACCGCGGTGCTGGCCCGGTAAAAACGCTGGAAGAGTGAGGGAATCTCCGCGGCCGGGATACCGATGCCCTGGTCCTCTATCTCAACGCGCCATTGGCCGTCTACCTGATCCGAGCGAATGATCACCATCCGGCCATCCGGGCTGAATTTGACCGCGTTGCTCAGGAGGTTGGATAGCACTTGCTCAACCCGCTCACGGTCGCCGATGATGGACATCTGTGCGGGCCAATTGTCTAGCACAACAAAGGTGATCGCGCGCTCCAGCGCCACCGCGCTTAACATATCTACGGCAGCCTGCAGCG
>DATLZJ010000869.1:0-2280 GCA_035574055.1 Caldilineaceae bacterium | reverse complement strand
GCGCCAGAAGAAACCGCCGATCAGCAGCAGCCCACCCAGCATCACCACCGGCGTCGTGCGCCACAGATAGTTGATGGGATAGAAGCTAAGGCCAGGGTCGCCGTTATAGATGCGCCCGTTGAAGAAGACCGGGCTGCTATGCCCCTGGAGCGCATAGTCGCTGGAGATGTCAAAGACCTGGGTCAAGGTCCAGCGGGCATTGACCCACATGGCCGGCCAGAGCAGCACATAGACCGCCACCGCGACGGCGGCCCAAATCGAGAGGGTGCGCCCGACGCGAATCAGCGACGGGAGGCCGAAGAAGTCACGCCAGCGCCAGTGAGCTTGTGACGTGACATGGGCGGCCAGGTCAATCAGGGTCAGCAGCCCGACCAGCGGGAACAGAAAGACTGCCGGCGTCTTGGTCAGCCAGGCCAGCGCGGTGAAGGCCCCTGCCGCGATCAAGTCCCTCATGCGCCGCCCGGCCCACAGGTAGGCCATGAAGGCCAGGGTCGCCAGCAGCATGAAGGTGCTGAGCAGGCTGTCCGGGTGGAGGAAGCGGGAGAGCGCGGTCTGGAAGGGGTCGAAGGCGATCAAGAGAAAGGCCAGCAACGCGGGCCAGAAGCCGATCAAGCGACCGGCATAGAGAAAGGAGAGGGCCAGCGCCAGGGTGTTGAGCAGGACAATGAAGGTACGCCCCGCGGCCAGCAGATCAATGGGCTTGTAGCCGTACTCCTCCAAGAGGATCATGAACTCATCGCCCCAGCGGTGTTGGGTCGTCTCCTTCTCTACATAGTCGGGGAACTGCCACAGATAGCCTGCCATCCCGGCGTACATGATGGTGACGCCAGGATGGCCGTGCTGGAAGGTATGCTCAAGTTGGCCGCTGGCAAGCGCCTGGTAAAAGTTGGCGGAGCGAACCAGCCATTTGCTTTCGTCTACGGTGACGAAGTGGTCCAGTTGAAAGGCGCGTGGCAGCCAGACTGCCAGGACGATGGCCGCCACGGCCAGCAGATTGCGTAGACCCACCCGGCTGCGCGGCAGAGCCAGGGGCGCGGCGGCGGGCGCACCGACCGGCGTGCCTACCTGCCCGCGTTCGACATTCTCCAGCACAATACACTCCGTTGAACCAGATCAGACCGTAAGCAAACAGACTCTACTATAGCATAGGCGCGGGCGATGAAGAGAATCAACGCGGTTTACCTCTCGCGCTGGACCGTCGTCAAAAGAAAGGCATCGCCCAACGGCTTTCCCGACCGGCTGACGGGAAGGCGCGTCACTGTCGCCGGGTCGTAGAGGCCGGTGACGAAGCGATATTCCCCCGGCGGTGCATCCGCCGGCAGGGCCAGCACAAAGGTATCGGCCACCTGCTGGCCCGGAGGCCAGGCGCTGGTGGGCCAAAAGCCCCCCAACGGCGGCTGATCGGCCTGCGCCGCCAGCGCGCCGTCTGGCCCAACCAGATGGACAAAGGCAGTATAGTCGGTCCCCATCCATTGTTGCGCCTGCCAGAAGAGGCGCACCGTCACCGGCTCGCCTGAGCGCAGCGTCAGCGTATCGGGGTCCAACGCTTCTCCGTCCGCAGTCTGCCAGGTCGCGCCGAGCAGCAGCGCCTGATTGCCGAAGGCGACCGGAGGATGCAACGATTGAGCCGGCCTGGGCAGTTCCCCGACCTGGATCACATCCACCGTCGCCAGGTCGCCCAACGGCGCGGCGCTCGCCGCCTGAACTGCGGGCAGCAGCGCCTGGGTTTCCGGGTCATAGAAACCCAGCTCCACCCGATAGTAGCCGTCGGGCGTCGTCGCCGGAATGGTCAGGTCGTGGCCGTCGGGCCAGACCACCCCCTCCTGCCAACTGCTGGTTGCCGCGCCCCAGGGCCAACCCTCGGCGCGGGCAATCTCCTCGCCCTTGGCGCCAACAACGCGCACCAGCACGCTCAGGTTGGTCGCGATGGGCGCGCGGTTGAGCAGGTAGAAGATGGCGCGCACCGTCTCGCCCGGCTTGATGGGCGCGGCGGCAAGCTGGTAGCTGACCAGCCGGATCGCGGCCTCCCCCTGCTCATTCACCCAGTCAATCACATAGCCGGGCAGCGGCGCGCCGCGCAGGTCGTAGATATGGGCATAGTCCAGCCCATCCACCGTGATGACCTGCTCTGGCGTCAACTGCTGGAAGTAGGCGACTGCCTTGCGCGAGGGAAGCTGGCGCTGCCAGTCCTGGGCATAGACGATGGCATAGTCGGCCTCATGCCAGAAAGTGATGGGCAGGGTGCGGCCGCGGAAGAAATAGGAGAAGGGGCCGTTGGTG
>DATLZJ010000868.1:0-2683 GCA_035574055.1 Caldilineaceae bacterium | reverse complement strand
GCCGACCAGGTCTACTGTGGCTCGGCCACAGCGATGGCGCATGTGCCTGATAACGGCGTCGCCCTGGCCTTCACCTCGCCGCCCTACAACGTCGGCAAGGACTATGACGGCAACATGAGCCTGGACGAGTATCTGGGGCTGATCGGCGCGGTGGCGCAGGAAGTCTACCGGGCGCTGCGCCCCGGCGGGCGCTACGTCGTCAACATCGCCAACCTGGGGCGTAAGCCCTACATCCCCCTGCACGCCTACTTCTATCACGTCCACGACGAGGTGGGCTTTCTGCCCATGGGGGAGATCATCTGGCGCAAAGCCAAAGGGGCGAACGGCAGTTGCGCCTGGGGAAGCTGGCGCAGCGCCAAAGCGCCCCGCCTGCGCGATATCCATGAATACCTGCTGGTCTTTGCCAAAGGGGACTTTGCGCGGCCCGATGGCGGCGTCTCGGACATCGAGCGCGATGAGTTCATGGCCGCCACCCTCTCGGTGTGGGATATTCTGCCCGAGTCGGCCAAGCGGGTCGGCCATCCGGCCCCCTTCCCGGTGGAGTTGGCCGAGCGGGTGATCCGCCTCTATTCCTACCAGGGCGATGTTGTGCTCGACCCATTCCTCGGCTCCGGCACAACTGCCGTCGCCGCGGTGCGCACCGGGCGGCGCTATGTAGGCTATGAGATCGCGCCCGACTATTGCGCCCTGGCCGAGCAGCGCATCGCCGCGGCGCGCGCCGCACAGCCATCCGCCAGTTAGCGCAAAGGACACTACCCGTGACTTCAACACAGCCTGGCGCACATCCGGGCAGGGAGGGCAGCGCGCCGCGCGACCCTGTGAGCCGCCCGCCCGCCGAGACCCCGCCGTCCGGCCTCGCGCGCGGGCGGCTGGTGGTCTTTCTGCTTTTTACCGCCGCCTACTTCCTTTCCTACTTCTACCGCTCGGCCAACGCCGTCATTGCGCCTGATCTTGCGGCGGGGCTGGCCCTGAGCGCAGGCCAGCTTGGGCTGATGACCAGCCTCTTCTTCGCCGCGTTTGCCGCCGTCCAGATTCCGCTGGGGGTCTGGCTCGACCGTTGGGGGCCGCGCTGGGTGACGCCGGCGCTGATGTGGGTTGCGGTTGCGGGCAGCCTGCTCTTCGCCCTTGCACCGGGCTTTGGCCTGCTGGCGTTGGGCCGCGCGCTCATCGGTGTGGGTATGGCCGGCGTCCTCATGGGGTCGCTCAAAATCTTCAGCCAGTGGTTTCCTGTTGAGCGTTTTGCCACCGTCGCCGGGCTGCTGATCGGCATCGGCGCGCTGGGGGCGCTGGCTGCGGCGACGCCTATGGCCTGGCTCAACGCCGCCATCGGTTGGCGGGCCGTCTTCTGGCTGGGCGCGGGGGCGACGGCGCTGGTGGCGACTTCGATCCTGCTCTGGACGCGCAATACCCCTCCTGGCATTCCCTGGACGGGCGGGCGCGACGACTCCGGATCGGCGGCGCTCGTCTTCCGCGACCTGCGCTTCTGGCGCATGGCCCCCATTGCCTTCTTTTTGGCCGGCGTCCTGATGGGTTTCCAGGGGCTGTGGGCAGGCCCCTATCTCTTTGATGTGGTCGGGCTGGACGACGTGCAGGCAGGTAATGTGCTGCTCTGGATGGGTATCGGGCTGGCGGTGGGCTTTGTCTGTTCCGGCTGGCTGGCGGACCGCTTTGGGCTGGCGCGCATCGTCGTGGGCATGAGCTTTGTCTTTGCCCTCTGCCAGTTTGCGCTGGCCGCCCGGCCCGATCTGCTCTGGGTGCGGCTGATCTACGCCCTCTTTGGCTTCACCGGCGCGGCCAACACCATGACGCTGGCCCAGGCCCGCCAGAGCTTCCCCCTCTCCATGACCGGCAAGGCCGTCACCGCGGTGAACCTCTTCGCCATCGGCGGCACCTTTCTGCTCCAGTGGTGGATGGGGCTGATCATCGGTGCGTTCCCGATGGACGGCGCGGGCCATTACCCGCCCCAGGCTTATACGGCGGCGCTGCTCTTCACCGGCGTCGGGACCGGCCTGGCGCTGCTCTGGTATCTGCCATTGGCCCTGGGTGCATCCCTGCAAGAAGCCCCGCCCTCCTATGAACTGCCCGGCAGGCTAGGCCAGGATTGACGGCGGCGCTTAGTTCATATCGAATACGAAGACCAAGCGAACCCAGCGGCTGGGGCATAAAAAACACCTCGACCGCCGCCGGGCGAATCGAGGCATCTTCAGGGTATCTAGCAGGCACCCTCGACAGGACTCGAACCTGTGACCTCTTGGTCCGCAACCAAGTGCTCTATCCACTGAGCTACGAGGGCAGAATATCCAATCAACGTTGTTGGCAGACCTGCCGGCGACCTATTTCTGGCAGCCACCCGACCTGCGCGAGCCGAAAAGAATGGCGGGGAGGGAGGGATTTGAACCCTCGAGGGATGTATAAGCACCCCTACCCACTTAGCAGGCGGGCGCACTCGACCGGGCTATGCGACCTCCCCACAGGTTCCAACCACTTGCTACTCGTATTGGCTGACCACGTGCCCGACTCCGGCGACCCACCTTCTGGCGGAGGGAGAGGGATTCGAACCCCCGGTGACATCGCTGCCACAGTTGTTTTCAAGACAACCGCCTTCGTCCACTCGCCATCCCTCCTGACCGGCTGCCGGCCGCTCTTGGCCGCGGCGGACGACGCAAAGTCGCATGCAGTCTAC
>DATLZJ010000867.1:0-4892 GCA_035574055.1 Caldilineaceae bacterium | reverse complement strand
CGCCGGGGGCCGGTGGTCAACGAGTTGCTGACGGCCTCCCAGGACGCCACGTTGGTGAGCCTCGGCCGCGCCGGGCAGATGCGGCGGCGCACGCTTGGCTCGACCGTCCGTTCGCTGATCAACCAGAGCCGGCGTCCGCTACTGATTTTGGGCGAAGAGAACCGGCTGGAGTACCCGCTGACCGTGCTCTATACCGGTTCGCCGGCCTCTCAGCGTGCGTTGCACCTGGCGGCGAACCTGGCCCGGCGCCATCCGAGCAGTGTACGGGTGGTGTTGTGGGACGGCAACAGCGAAGATGCAGAGACGGCAGCGTTGGAGCACGGGGCGCAGCAACTGCTGGCCGGCGCGGGGGTCCAAGGCATCTTTGTGCGAGTCCGCCGGTCGGCGGACCTGCTGGCGACCTTGCAGCTCTACAACGGCGGTACGCTGGTGCTGCCGGGTGAGCTTTCGACGTTGATCAATCAGCACCAGGGGCCGATGCTGGTTGTGCCATAGTTGTTACGCCAGCCAGCGCCGTTGTAGGCGCACGCGTATCGCCCGGCGCAGGGCTGCTTTGCCTTCTTCGGCCCGGCGGCGGGCCAGCGCCTGGGCGCGGCGGCTGGGCGTCCCTGCCCACCACCAGGCGGCTGCCGCGCGCACTTGCTCATCGCCGTCCTCCACCAGCCGGTCGAGCGCGTCTATGATCTCGGGCCGGCATAGCAGGCTCAAGGGCGCGGCGGCCAGGGTGCGGGCGGCATGGAGCCGGGCATGGGGGTGCGCTTCATGCGCCGACGCTGCCAGACGAGCGGCCAGGGTTGCTGCGCCGATTGGGGGGACGATCTGCCAGCCGCGCAGGGGCGGCAAGGGGCGCTTCACGGCCAGATAGTCCAGACAGGACTCCGGCTGGAGATCGGCGGGCTGGACAGGCGCCAGCCGGCCCCAATCTACTTGGTAGGAACGGTAGCCGTGTAGCGCCAGCCGCTCGCGCAACCCATAGGGGTCGGCGTCGAAGAGATGAAGGGTGTAGCTATTGGACTCGAAGAGGATGGGGGGTGCGTCTGCACCGTCCAACAACGCCGCCATCCCGGCCAGCGCCGCCGCCTCTGAACCCTCGACATCCAGCTTGATAAAGTCCACCGCTGTCCAACCTGCCTCGGCCAGCAGCGCGGCGACGGTCGCCAGCCGTACCGTGACCGTCGGGCCGGGGACGTGGGGGTTGGCGACAAAGCCATAGGGGCCGGCGTGGAGAAATTCGACCGTGCCTTCGTGGTCGCCAACTGCGGCGTGAACTACCTGCACGCGCTCGCTCAACCCATGGGCCGCGGCGCTGTAGGCGAGGAGCGCCGCGTTGCGCGGCGAGGCTTCAACAGCCATGACCTCATAGCCCAAGGCCGCGGCGGCCAGGGCGAAGACCCCGACATGGCCGCCCAGGTCGAGCACCCGCCCGCCCGGCGGGGCAAGCTGCGGCAACAGGTCAAAACCCGCAGGCAGGCGATAGCTGCCGGCGCGCAGGCCGAGGGAGATCTCGTCGGGCGTGTCATCTACAAAGATGGTGACGCATCGTCCGCCATCCACCGGCAGGTAGCCTGGATAGATGGGGAAGGTCTCACCGGTGACGGGGTCAGTGAGGACCGGCGGATGCGAAGTTGCGGCTGCCATTTGCGCTCATTATTTCGCAGAGGGTGATAGGTGTCAACTCTGCACGACCAGATAGGATATAATCAAGGGCGTTGCTGCGATGCGGCACTCCTGCCTTGCCTGTTGTGGTGAACCAGCCATGGCAGGTGGAGACTGGACAGCTCTGATGCAAAATTGGCCTGATTTATGTATAAACGTATCGTCGTCAAATTAGGCACAAGTGTATTGACGGGAGGCGGTCGCCAGCTTGATCGCCCGCATATGGTGGAACTGGCCCGCCAATGCGCCGAGTTGTACCATCGGGGACATGATGTCATTGTATGTTCTTCCGGCGCGGTGGCCGCGGGTCGCGCGCATCTGGGCTTTCCCAACTTGCCCGCCACCATTGTCAGCAAGCAACTCTTTGCCGCCGTGGGCCAAACCCGGTTGATGCTCATGTGGGAGCGCTTCTTTGACATCTACGGGGTGCGCGTCGGCCAGATTCTGCTGACCCGCGCCGATGTCGAGAATCGCCAGCGCTATCTCAACGCGCGCGATACCTTTTCGGCCCTGCTGGAGCACCGCATTGTGCCGGTGGTCAACGAGAATGATGCGGTCGCGACCGAGGAAATCAAGGTGGGCGACAACGACAATCTCTCGGCGCTGGTGGCGACGCTGGCCGGGGCCGACCTGCTGCTCATCCTGACCGACCAGGCCGGCCTTTTCACGGCAGACCCGCGGGTGGACCCCAACGCCCAGTTGATTCCGGAGGTCCATCGGATTGACGAAGCGCTGCGCGCCCAGGCCGGCGGCACCAGCACAGGGCTGGGGGTGGGCGGCATGGTCACCAAGCTGGCGGCGGCGAATGTGGCCCGCCATGCGGGGATTGATGTGGTGATTGCCGCAGGCCGGGAGCCGGATGTGATCCTGCGGGTGGCGCGCGGGGAGACGGTCGGCACCCGCTTTGTGGCGTTGGAGTCCCGACCTGAAAGCCGCAAGCGATGGATTTTGGCCGGGCCGAAGCCCGCGGGCGCGCTGGTCATTGACGCAGGCGCGGTGACTGCGGTCTGTAAAAAGGGGCGCAGCCTGTTGCCGGCAGGCATTGTGGCGGTGGAGGGGCGCTTTGAGCGGGGCGATACGGTTCGCATCCTTGACCAGGCGCGCCAGGAGCTAGCGCGGGGGCTGGTTGCCTATGGCAGCGGCGACTTGGCCCAGATCGCCGGCTGCCGCTCCGCAGAGATCGCCGAACGGCTCGGTTATACCTATGGCGAGGAAGCAGTTCATCGGAATAATTTAGTGTTGCTCACAGATTAAGACAGGAGGCATACGGGGGTGGACGAGGCTCCATATATCACCATCACTCCAGGCGTGCGCGGCGGCAAACCCCATATTGCCGGTACACGGATCACAGTGTCCGATATTGTGGTCATGCACCTGAAGATGGGCCAACCGGTTGCCGAAATCGCAGCGGAGTACGATTTGCCTATTGCCAGCGTCTACGCTGCATTGGCCTATTATTTCGATCACCGCGCTGAAATTGACCGCCGTATGGAGGAGGATGAGGCTTACGTAGAGGCATTCGCCAAGTCGAATCCATCAAAGCTTCAGGCAAAGCTGACCCAACTCCGCCGTGGTGGATCGCCTACGTTTTCATCTGGATGAGCATATCCCCCATGCAGTTGCTAGGGCGCTCCTCCGATTATGAAGTAGTGCCTCCGGATGAAATGTATAACTCAGTAGAATATTTGTGATCTGTGGCCCCAATTGTACGCGTTGAAGACCTTTACTTTAGCTATATCTCTGCCAGTGGGCAGCCAGTCCCTGCGCTGCGTGGGGTAAACCTGGCCGTTGAGCCGGGCGAGTATGTGGCGATCCTGGGCCACAACGGGTCGGGCAAGTCCACCCTCGCCAAGCACCTCAACGCCTTGCTGCTGCCTGGCGCGGGCCAGGTCTGGGTCAAGGAGTGGAATACGCGAGACCATAGCCGCTGGCAGGAGATCCGCGCGACTGTGGGCATGGTCTTCCAGACGCCCGACAACCAGATCGTTGCCACCATCGTCGAAGAGGATGTAGCCTTCGGCCCGGAGAACTTAGGCGTCCCACGTGCGGAGATGGTGCGCCGCGTGGACTGGGCGCTGGAGCAAGTGGGCATGAGCGCGCATCGCCACCGCGCGCCCCATCTGCTTTCCGGCGGCCAAAAGCAGCGCGTCTGCATTGCCGGCGTGCTAGCCATGCAGCCCCAAGTCCTGGTGCTGGACGAGGCCACGGCCATGCTGGACCCGCTGGGCCGCCAGGAGGTGCTGGAGACCGTGCGCCGGCTCAACCGGGAACAGGGCGTGACCGTCGTCGCCATCACTCACTTCATGCGCGAGGCGGTGGAGGCCGACCGGGTGGTGGTCATGGCCGAGGGCCAGGTGGTGATGGAGGGCAGCCCGCGCGCGCTGTTTCGCCAGGCCGAGCGGCTGCGCGAGCTGCATCTGGACGTGCCGCCTGTGACCGAGCTGGCCCTGCGCCTCCATGCCCGTTTTCCCGATTTCCCGCCTGACCTGCTATCCGTGGAAGAAGTGGTCGAGGCGATGCGCCGTTTACCTGCCGCCCCGCCGCCCACCGCCCCCGTGACCGTCGCGCCGCCTCTCTCTGCCCCGCCTTTTTCGGCGCGATCCGCCGCGGCGGCGCCCTTGATTGATGTGGCCCATCTGGTGCACGACTATATGCGGGGGACGCCGCTGGCCGTGCGCGCCGTGCATGATGTAAGCCTGCGCGTCTATCCGGGCGAGATCGTGGGCATCCTGGGCCATACTGGGTCCGGTAAATCCACGGTCGTGCAGCACTTCAACGGGCTGCTCCGCCCCCACGGGGGACGGGTGACGGTGCTGGGCCAGGAGCTAAGCGATCCCAAGACCGATGTGCGCGCCCTCCGCCGCCAGGTGGGGCTGCTCTTCCAGTTTGCCGAGGCGCAGCTCTTCGAGCGATATGTGGGCGATGATGTGGCCTTTGGCCCCCGCAACCTGGGGTTGGACCGGGAGGCGGTGCGCGCCCGCGTGCGCCGGGCGATGGAGGCGGTGGGCCTCGGCTTTGAGGAGTTCAAAGACCGGCTGACCTTCAGCCTGAGCGGTGGGCAGAGGCGACGGGTGGCGCTGGCCGGGGTGCTGGCGTTGGAGCCGCAAGTGCTGGTGCTCGATGAGCCAACCGCGGGGCTGGACCCGGAAGGCCATCGCCTCTTGCTCGACCAGCTCCTCGCCCTGCACCGCCAGGGGATCACGCTGGTGATCATTTCCCACAATATGGAGGAGCTG
>DATLZJ010000866.1:0-4230 GCA_035574055.1 Caldilineaceae bacterium | reverse complement strand
TGCCTGACCCTGCGCGAGGCCGACGAGATCAGCGCGGCGACCGCGCGCGCCGGGGTGGTGGTGCAGGTGGGCTACATGCGCCGCTATGCGCCCGCCTTTGTGGAGGCGTGCCGGCGGGTGGGCGAGCTAGGCAAAATCCGGCTGGCGCGGGTGCATGATGTGATCGGCGCCAACCCGTTGATCATCGGCAAGACCTCCCGCGTGGTGCGCGGCAAGGATATCTCCGAGGAGCTGAAGGCCGAGGCCACAGCGCTTCAGGACCGGCTGCTTGTCGAGGCGTTGGGCGAGGATGCGCTGCCCGGCCACAAGCGCGCTTACCTGCTGCTCTTGGGCCTCAGCACCCATGACATCTCGGCCATGCGTGAGCTGCTGGGGATGCCCCACGGCGTACTCTATGCCCGCTGGTACGACGACTTGCCCCTGGAAGCCCCCACCAAGCCCGCCGATAGCAGACCCGGTGGGCGCTACATCACCGCGGCCTTCGACTATGGCGGCTATACCTGCCACTTCGAGACCGGCGTGGATACCATTCCCCGCTTCGACGGCCACCTGGAGGTCTTTGGCGATGACCAGGTGCTCAAGGTTCAATATGACACCCCGTATGTCCGCAACCTGCCCATTCGTCTGCTGATCACTGAGGCCGACCGCGCCGGCCGCGTGGTGCGCAGCGAGGTTCACCCTGGTTGGGGCGACGCCTTTGTCGAGGAGTGGATCGCCTTCCATACCAATGTGACCGAGGGGCGCACCCCCAAGACGTCGCCTGCCGATTTCCGCCAAGACCTGGAGCTGTTCCAAACCATGATGGCGCACATCCGCGGGCGAGGCGGCTCGTAAGGGATTCTGCGACAAAGAGAACGCATGGGTGGTTCAACCAGGGGAGAGTAAATGGCTGACCCGCGGGTGGAGAAGTTGGCGGAGACATTGGTGCGGTATTGCACATCGGTGCAGCCGGGCGATTGGGTGCTGGTGCGCGGCCATGTGACGGCCCTGCCGCTGGTCGAGGAGACGCTGCGCCAGGTGGTGCGCGCCGGCGGCAACCCTACTGTCCATCTTGATATAGACGCGACCGACGAGATCATTCTGCGCGAGGCCAGCGAGGCGCAACTGCGCTGGCTGTCGCCGATTGACGAGTTGCTGGCCGAGCGTGTGGATGTCCGCATCGTCATCCAGGGCGCGAGCAACACCCGCACCCTGACCGGCATAGACCCCAAGCGCCAGCAGGTCCAGCAGGCGGCCCGGCGTAAGATTCTGCGCGCCTACATGGAGCGCAGCGCCGCCGGTCGCCACCGCTGGGTCGGCACGCTCTTCCCCTGTCCGGCCTTCGCCCAGGAGGCGGACATGAGTCTGTCCGCCTACGAAGACTTTGTCTACGCCGCCACCTTTGCCGACCAGCCCGACCCAGTCGCCTGCTGGCAGCAGGTCCACGACACCCAGCAGCGGCTGGTCGAGTGGCTGCGCGGCAAGGATCAGGTAGTGGTGCGCGGGCCGAATGTGGACCTCACCCTTTCCATTGCCGGGCGCACCTTCATCAACAGCGACGGCAAGCGCAACATGCCCAGCGGCGAGATCTTCACCGGCCCGGTGGAGGAGTCGGTCAACGGCTGGATCCGCTTCACCTATCCGGCCATCCGCGGCGGGCGTGAGGTCGAGGGGGTGGAGTTCACCTTTCAAGAGGGCAAAGTTGTCCAGGCGCGGGCGGCCAAGAATGAGGAGTTCCTGTTGAGCCAGCTTGCCACCGACGAGGGCGCTTCCTATCTGGGTGAGTTCGCCATCGGGACGAATTACCGGATCCAACGCTTCACCAAGAGCATCCTTTACGACGAGAAGATCGGCGGCACCATCCATGTGGCGCTGGGCGCGGGCTATCCGGAGACCGGCAGCCGCAACCAATCGGCGCTCCACTGGGACTTTATCTGTGATATGCGCCAGGAGAGCGAGATTTGGGTGGATGGGGAGCTGTTCTATCAGAACGGGCAGTTTGTGATCGAGTGATACACCAAGAGGAAACCAGCTATGGATGTTCGTGAAATTATGACCAGCCCGGCCATTACCGTCACGCCGGAGACTGAGATCCGCGAGGTCGCCCGGCTCATGCGCGAGCACCAGATCAGCGGCGTGCCGGTGGTGGATGCCGCGGGCCGGCTGGTGGGCATCATCACTGAGCTGGAGCTGATCGCCCGCAACGCGCCCCTCCATGAGCCTCATTATATCGGCGTGCTCTCGGCGGTCATTCCGGTCAGCCTGGAGGAGTATCGCGAGTACAAGGAGCAGCTTCGCCAGGTCTTGGCGACCAATGCCGGCGACCTCATGCGCCAGGAGGTTAAGGCCATTGCGCCGGGAGACAGCACCGAGAAGGCGCTGGAGCTGATGCTGGACCCAGAGGTGACCATGCTGCCCGTCGTGGAGAATGAGCGGGTCATCGGCGTCGTCACCCGCACCGACCTGGTACGGCTGATCGAGACGCTGGAATCCGCGCCGGACGAGCCGTCGCAACCAGGTGTATAGCAAGAGGGTTCCACGATGGCCGAGGTCCTACGCATCGCCTCCGAGACTGATGCGGACGCTATCGCGGCGATCTATGCGCCCCTTGTCCGCGACACGGTGATCTCCTTTGAGTTGGAGCCGCCGACCCGCGAGGAGATGCGGCGGCGTATTACCGATACCCTCGCCATCCTGCCCTGGTTGGTCGTCGAGCGCGATGGGCAGGTCCTGGCCTATGCCTACGCCGGCCTCCACCGCACCCGCTGGGCCTACCAGTGGTCTGTGGATGTCTCGGTCTATGTTGATTCGCGGGCGCACCGCCGCGGCTATGGCCGCCGGCTCTATCACGCGTTGTTGAACATCCTGCGCGCCCAGGGCTATTACACCGCCTACGCCGGGATCACCCTTCCCAATGAGGCCAGCGTGGGCCTGCACGAAGCGATGGGCTTCCGCCCCATTGGGGTCTATCACAATGTGGGGTACAAGATGGGCCGGTGGTGGGACGTGGGTTGGTGGGGCCTGCCCTTGCGCGCCTATGACCCGCCGGCGAGGCCACCGCGCCGGTTCACCGAGCTGGCCGGGAGCGCCGAGCTGGAGCAGCTCTTGGCCGGTCTGCCGGCCTGAGCGCCGAGCTTGAGCTTCAGGCGAAGAGAATATCGCCGTCCTCTTCCACTTGCACCTGGCGCCGCGCCACCAAGGCCCCATCGCGCGCGGCGGCGCCGGCCCAATCCTCTTCAAACCACTTGGCCCACTCGCCCGGCGCATCCTGGTCCTCGCCGCCGTGACGGGTGATGCGCGTGCGGACGCGCAGCAGCACGGGTGTGTTGACGCTGGCGCCACTGACGATCACCTGCCCCTTGCTCAGGCTCGGCAGCTCCCTGAGCAGATCGCGGCCCACGCTTTCCACCGATTCGGCGATGCGGTTCTGGTCAATCGGGTTGGTGATGCGCATGATGCATTGGGTCATGCACTGGCTGAGCACGTCGCTGTCCAGCTTGCCGGGCCGCTGGGAGATCAGCCCAATGCTCACCCCAAACTTGCGCCCCTCGCTCAAAATCTGCTTGAGCACATCAGTGCTGACCGCATCGGCGCTGGCCGGTGCAAAGTTGTGGGCCTCCTCGAGCAGACAGAAGACCGGGAAGGGGATGTAGCCCTTCTCGCCCCGGCCTACCTTTTTCTTGACCGTGTTGATGCGCGCCTGGTAGACCCGGCGCAGCAGCGTCGCCGCGATCACCTGCTGCTCGCGGCGGTCCACCTCGTTGAGCTGGAGCACCGTACACTGGCCGGGGCGGAATAATTCCTCTAGCTCCAGGTTCTCAAAGTCGTTGAAGATGGGGCTGTTGCCCAGCACGCTGCCCAAGCGCCACATCAGCGCGTTGGTGGTGGGGTCCTCGTCCAGCTCGCCTGTCTCCTCGTCGGCGGTCTGCCGGCCCTCGGCGCACTGGCGGATGGCGAAGCGCAACTGCTCCAGCGTATATTTGCCCTTGAAGCTGCGCTGGGCGAAGTTGAAGCCGCGCGTCAACTGGTGGTGCATCTTCTCGCTGAGGTTGGGCAGCAGATAGCGCAGGTCGGCCAGCGTCAGGCTGTCAATGCTGACCCGCACATCCTCCGGGCGGAAGATGCGCACCAGCGGCTTGTAGTTGCCCTCCGAGAAGGGGGCCAGGTTTTGCATATCCTGGAGCGTGTTGTATTCGCCGTGGGGGTCAATGATCAGCACCGAGGCGCGGTTGTAGGGCATCATCAGCTCCT
>DATLZJ010000865.1:0-3014 GCA_035574055.1 Caldilineaceae bacterium | reverse complement strand
AGATCGCCGCCTATCGAGAGCAATTGGGGCTGGACCTGCCGGTCTGGCAGCAATACTTCAACTACGTCGGGCGGCTGCTGCGCGGGGATTTGGGCGCTTCGATCCGCACCCGGCGGCCCGTCGCCGACGACCTGCGCGACTTCCTCCCCGCTACCATCGAGCTGTCGCTGGCCGCCCTGTTGGTGTCATTATTCCTCGGCATCCCGTTGGGGATGCTGGCCGCGCTGCGCCGCAATAGCTGGCTTGATGGCGCGGCGCGGCTGTTGGCGCTGGTAGGCGGCTCGCTGCCCATCTTTTATCTGGGCCTGCTGCTGCTCGGCCTCTTTTACCGCCAATTGCGCTGGCTGCCGGGGCCGGGCCGGCTGGACTCAACCCTGCAACCGCCCACGACCATCACCGGCCTCTACACGGTTGATAGCCTGCTGACCGGCAACTGGCCGGTGCTGCAAAACAGCCTCTATCACCTGATCCTGCCCGCCTTGACCCTTGGCTACTTTTCCACCGCGGTGCTGCTGCGCATGACCCGCTCGGCCATGTTAGAGGTGCTCAACCAGGACTATGTGCGGACGGCACGCGCCAAGGGGCTGCGCGAGCGGGTGGTGATCTGGCGCCATGTGCTCAAGAACGCGCTGCCGCCGGTGTTGACGGTGACGGGCATCACCTTTGGCAGCCTGTTGAGCGGCGCGGTGCTGACCGAAACCATCTTCAATTGGCCCGGCCTGGGGCGCTATGCCACTACCTCGGTGACCAGCCTGGACTTTCCGGCGGTCATGGGGGTAACGCTGGTGGCCGCGATCATCTACCCGGTGGTCAATACGCTGGTAGACATCGGCTATCATCTGGTGGACCCGCGGGTGCGGATGGAGTAGCCGGTGACGGCCCTCTCAGTCTCTCAACGTCAGACTTTGCGCCGGCTGCTGCGCGAGCCGGCAACCATGGCCGGCCTCCTGTTGCTGGCCGTTTTTGTGTTGCTGGCGATCTTTGCGCCGCTGCTCAGTCCCTATGACCCGCTGTTTCAGAACATATCGGCCAGTCTGACGCCGCCCTCGCGCGAATATCTCCTCGGAACCGATAAGCTGGGCCGGGATATTCTGAGCCGGATGCTCTACGGCACGCGCATCTCACTCCTGGTGGGCGTAGCGGTGGTGACTGCTGCGGGCCTCTTCGGCGCGCTGATAGGGTTGGTGGCGGGCTATCTGCGCGGCTGGGCCGATGAGCTGCTCATGCGCGTGACGGATATTTTCTTCGCCTTTCCCAGCCTGATTCTGGCGATGGCGATTGCCGGCGCGCTAGGGCCGAGCCTGCAAAACGCGCTGATCGCGGTGGCGGTGGTGACCTGGCCGGTCTATGCGCGGTTGGTGCGCGGGCAAGTGTTGGTGCTGCGCGAGCAAGAATTTATCTTGGCCGCGCGCGCGGTCGGGGTGGGCAGTGGAATGGTGCTGGCCCGCCACTTGCTGCCCAACACGTTGGGGCCGCTGTTGGTCCAGGCCAGCTTCGACATGGGCGCGGTGATCTTGTCGGTGGCGGGCCTCTCCTTTATTGGCTTTGGCGCCCAACCGCCGACGCCGGAATGGGGAGTGATGATCAGCGAGGGGCGCAACTACATCACCACGCAGGGCTGGCTGACCGCTGTGCCTGCCGCCGCCATCCTGCTGCTGGTCGCTGCCTTCAACCTCGTCGGCGACGGCCTGCGCGACGTGCTCGATCCAAGGCTGCGCAGATGAGAAGTTCACCGTAAAGGACACAAAGGGCCTTTGCGGTGAATCTCTCCTATTTCAGCTCTGCCCGCGTGTAGCCCAGGATTTCCCGCGCGACGATGAGGGTATTGATCTGGCCGGTGCCTTCGTAGATGTCATTGATCTTGGCGTCGCGCATCCACTTTTCGGCCAGCGTCGCCGTGGTGTAACCCAGCGGCCCCAATAACTCCACTGCCTTCTGCGTCACCCAGGTGACGGCCTTGCCCGCCTTGACCTTCGCCATGGAGGACTCCAGCTTGTTCTCCTGGCCGGCATCCAGCAAGGCGGTGGCCTTAAGCGTCAGCAGCCAGGCGGCGCGGAGTTGAGCCTCCATCTCCAGCAAGTCAGCCTGCACCGCCGAGAGTTTCCAGCGAGGCTTGTTGTACTCCATCCGCACGCCCTGCTTTGCCAGCGTGTCGCGGGTGAACTCGAAGGCCGCGCGCCCGATGCCGATGGCGCTGGCGGCGACAATCGGCCGGGTGGCGTCAAAGGTCTTCATCGCGCCCTTAAAACCCTTGACGCTCTGCTCTTTTCTCACCTCGGCGTCGCCGAGCAGATTTTCCGCCGGAATGCGGCAGTTTTCAAAGACGATGGTCGCCGTATCGCTGGCGCGGATGCCCAGCTTCTCCTCCACCTTGACGATGGTTGCGCCTGGTGTGCCTGCCTCCACCACAAAGGGCTTCATGCCGGCGCGTCCCGCGCGCTTGTCCACCGTCGCCCAGACCACGATCAGCCCATTGGATTCCTCCAGCGCCAGCCGCCCATTGGTGCAGAAGATCTTCTGGCCGTTAAGCACCCACTCATTCGTCTCCGGGTCAAAGACGGCTGTGGTCTGGATGTTGCTGGTGTCGGAGCCGGCTTGCGGCTCAGTCATCGCCATCGCCCCCCACTTCGGCTCGCCCTCGGTGAAGCGGCGCAGGAAGCGGTCCAACTGCTCCGGTGTGGCGACGGCGTTGATGGCCGCGCCGGCCAGCGCGCTGGCCGGTGTGCAGAGGTAGATGCCGGCGTCGCCCCAGCTCAACATCTCGATCATATGGACCAGGCTCAGATTAGCGTGGCGCGCGCCGCCCTCACGCCCGTCCTGCTTGTGACCATTCTGGCCGTTGCTCCCTGTTTGGCTCTTGCGGGCGCGGGCCAGCGCTGCCTCCAGGTTGGCCTTTTCCATCTGCTTCATCTGGGGCCACATCATACGGATATACTTTACCGGTCGCGTGTGCTCATGCTCGTCCAGGTAGCGGCTCTCGGGGCGCATGGCCTGCTCGGCGATCAGGCGGGCGG
>DATLZJ010000864.1:0-8379 GCA_035574055.1 Caldilineaceae bacterium | reverse complement strand
GCCGGGGGCTTGGCCGGTCGCGCCGTCACCGGCTGCGCTGTCGCCAGCCGGTTCCGCTTCGGGGGATGCACCCTCGCCTGTATCGCCGGAGGGCGTCTGTGGGGTGGGCGTACCCATGCCCGGCGCTGCAACAGTGGGCGTCGGGGTAGGCTCATCAGGGCCAGGCGTCTCGCCGGCGCGCTCCTCCCCTTCGGCTGTCCCGCTGCCCTCAGCCGCCTGGCCCTCGGTCGCCTCCTCCTGTGGCTGGTCAGCGCCGCGCCGGCGATTCAGGCTGCCCGCCTGGTCACGGTCATGATAACCGTTGGCGACCTCCATCAACTGTTCATCCGACAGCGCGACGCCGGGACCCTCCTCGTTGTGACAGGCTTTACAGGCGAAATTCACGGTTAAATAGGGCATGGCGACCGCGCCATCCTCATCAAACTGTTCGAGGGTGCGCGGGTTGATCGCCATCAAGTGGGTACGCACATCCGCCCGATTCCGGGTCGGGTCGGCCACCGCGCTGACGGAGGCAAAGGGCATGTGACACTCCACACAGGCGGCATGGCGGCGGTCTGAAATCTTCTGGTAGTCTGCGTTCTCCAGGTGACAGGTCTCGCAAGAGGTGCGGATGCTCAGACGCCTGCCGCCGCGCGCGCCTTCGTGGGGCATGTGGCAGTCTACACAGTCCATCACCCGCTTCTTGGAAAGGAACAGCTCATCATACTGCTGGTAGTTGAGGATAAAGCCGTCCTGCGCCTCCAGGACTGTCTCATCGCCCCGGCTGTGACAGCCGCCGCAGCTTTCGCTGTCGCGGTTGATGGTCATGCGGGCCAGGTAGGGGTCGTTGGTGTGGTTGCTGCCCGCGCCATGACAGGCTTCGCAGCCCACGCCATCCTCAACCCAGACGCCGATCAGACCGGGCAGCCCGTGCTGATTGCCCTCCGGCCGATAGCCGGTAGTATGGCATTGGGCGCAGGTATAGGCGATCCCGCTGCTGGCCGGCGCCTGCTGGCTAGACGCGCCAGCAGGCTCGGCGGCGCTATCGGCGGCCTCATCACTTTGCTGGCCGCCGGCCTCGGCGCCCTCTTCCGGTTGTGCTTCTGGAGTCGGCGTTTCCTCGGTCTGGGTTTCCCCAGTCTGAGGAGGTTCAGGCTGGGCCTCCTGTGGCTGTTCTTGCGCCGGTTCCTGCTGCCCGACCTGGCCCTGCGCCTCCGCGGCCTCAGGGAAGGCGGACGCGTGGACCTCGACCCACCCTTCGCCCAGGTCGAGGGCGCTGTTCTCCAGGTTGTATTGGGCCGTGCCGGTGATGATATAGCCCTGCTGGTCCAGGAAGAGCGCCTTCCAGCCATAGCCGCCGACGACATAGGAGATATCGGCCCAAGTGTAGCCTTCGGGCGGGTCATCCACCGCCGTCTCCGGATAGGCAGGCGGCTCGCCGTTTTCGATGCGGTTGAGGATCCAGGGGTGGCCGCTCTGGGCGTAGGCGGCGTAGATGTCCTCATGGCATTCCTGGCAGGCAGCCGAGCCGACAAAGGTCGCGGGGCGCGCATCCAGCCCGGCAGGACCAGGCGGCCCCATTGGTCCCGGCTCGCCCGCCGGACCGGGCGGCCCCTGGGGGCCTGGCGGGCCGGCAGGCCCGGCCTCCCCTTGGGGGCCGGGCGGACCTACCTGCCCGGCGCAGGAGGCAAGGCTCAAGGCGACAAACAACAATGCTGCCGTCACAGCCAGGAGTCTCATTATCGTCTTCCTCAGATAGTGGCCGCGCTGACGGAATAGATAGCTAAGGGCAAGATGACCGGCGCGCTGCACGGCCGGTCGAGAGTTAAATGACCGCCCAGTTCGGTGTAGGGCGATGCTCGCAAGACGATGGTGAACGGAGGGCGGCTCGCCGGAACATAGGCATTGTAGGCGAACATAAGGAGTAACGTCAAGGAAGCCCTTTGCCGCCCACCGATGAGCGGGCGGATAAGGCGGCGGTTACGCTGTGCTGACACGTCCCAGCCTAGGTGAAAGCGTTTTAAGTCACACCAGGAGAACGGCTAGTCTGCTGCCTGGTCAACTGGCCAGGTTGTGACGCAGGGTACAAAAGGGCACCTGGAGCGTCCTTGGGCAGCGGTGAGATGGGCAGGGGATGAAACTGGACAGGCTTACGCCGTGCTATCCGAGAGGCGCAGCGACACCTCCAGCAGACGGGCTTTAAGCTGCGCTCGCTGGCTCTGCCAACTCTCCTGGTCCAGCTCGCCCAGCGCATGGAGATCGTCTAGGCGAGCAATATGCCGGATCAGCTCATCGCGTTGGCGGGCCAAATCCTGGGCGCGACTGCTGGTCTGCACCCGGCCCGCCCGCCAGGACCAGAGGAGGACGCCCGCCAGCGCGACCGCGGCCAGCCCGCCCGTCAGCCAGGCCATCCACGGCGCAAAGGTGATGCTCGCCGCGGTCGCGCCTATCGCGCTTGCGCCGGTTCCCGTGCGCGGGTCGGTGGCGCCGGCAGGCATCAGCCCGGAAAGCGAAAGCTGGACTGTGCTTTCCGCGGGCAGGCCGGCCCCCTGCCAGAGCAGATAACGACGCCCCTCGAATTCCTGGGCAGGGCCTTCCTCCAGCCCCGCTACCGTCGCCTGGAGACCAGGTAGCTCCGCCACCAGCAGGTTGATGGACCTGACCGGATAGCGGAAGGGCTGGCTCAACTGGAGGCTGTCGCCATCGTAGGGCAGGGTGTAGCGCAAAATGAGCTGCTTGGTGGCTTCGCCCGGAATCAGGGGCGCAGTGTCGTAGATCAAGTTGCCAACCTGGTGGAAACGCTGGCCCAACGCACCGTTATCCAGAGTAACCTGGGTCGCGCCCGGCGGCGTCTCGACGGCTACGGTCACGGGCGCGCCCACCCCCTCCACATGCTGGCCCACATAGGTGCGGTCGCCGCTGCTGCCGAAGGAGACGATCTGGCCCACCAGCAGCGCGCCGGGCTGGAAATCAATGATCCAGTGGGCGCGGTCAATGCGGATGCCGGACGGGTCGCCCGTCGTCTCATAAACCGTCAGCGTTGTCTCGGCGGCGGGCGCCTCCTCACTCAGCTCGATAATGGGGCTGCTGTAACGAATGCCGTCATAGCCAACCGACGCCAGATAGACCACCGAGGGGTCCACGGCCAGGTCGCTGAAGGTAAAGGCTCCAGTGGCGTCAGTGGTGGTGGTAAAGGTCGCCACGGGCTGGAAATCGGCGAAGGCTTCTAGCGTCACCGCGCGCGGCTCGAGCGCCGCCGCGCCGGGCGTGCCCTGGACCACCTGGCCGCGCACGACGCCAGGGCCGGGCCGGTAGCCCGACTCCCAGGCGGGGACATAGCTAAAGGTGCGAATATATTCCAGCACCCGGCGCTGGTCATCCTGCGACCAGTCGCCGCCGATGCCGGCGTGGGCCTCCTGCCAACCGGCCAGCCAATCGGCTTGGCTGCGCGCCATGGCATAGGTCAGGTCGCCAAAGTTGGGCAGGTCCCCTTCGGCGTCAGGACCATCTCCTGCGCCGCTCTCGCCGTGACAGCCCGCACAGGAAAGCGCATAGAGGTCTTCGCCCATCGCCACTGTGTCCGGGTCGGTGTGGAGGCTCCAGGCGTAGGCGACGACTTGCCAAATCTGGCGGTCGTTCAGCTCGTTCTGCCAGGGGGGCATCAGCCGCTCGATGCGCCCGAACTTGGTGGTGTGGAACAACTCGGCGGGGCTGCGCTCCCAGACGGCGTTGAGGTCGGCAAAGGCGGTGGGCGGGCTGGGTAGGTTGGCCGCGGTCGGCCCGTCGCCCAGGCCCTGCTCGCCGTGGCAAGGGGCGCAGTTCTCCAGATAGATAGACTGGCCAAAGCGGCCTGCCGGCGGCTCGCCGGGCGGCGTCACTTGGTTGAGGTCAAAGGTGGGCGAGGGGGGCGGCTGTTGGGCCGCGACAGGTGTACTCGGAGCTGACGCCAGCAGCGCCAGGACGAGCACGAGCAAGCGCAGGATAACAAGAAGGGCCGGACGCCATGGCCCTGCCCTTCGTTTCCGGTTCACTGGATGGGTTGCGGTGATCCCCATGAGGAGCCGAGCAGCAAACTAGCGAGTCGCCTCAACGAAAATCTCTTCCGGCTCTTCCTCATAGCGGCTGGGGCATTTGAGCAGCAGCGTATCAGCCTGGAAGGTGCCATCGGGCAGCAGCTTGCCCTCGATGATCGCCTCGGCGGCCCGCTGGAAGTTATCGGGCCGCGGCCCATAGAAGACGATGGGCAACTGCTCGCCCGATTCGTCGCTGATGGCAAAGCGCAGCGTAATCTCCTGGGCGTTCCAATCCTCGCTGCCCTCCACCACGGCGCCGCTCACGCGCACCCGCTCGCCGATAATGGCCGGAGTCTTTTGATGTAGCTCGGAGACCGTCAGGTAATACGCGCCGGTAGAGATGGTAGCCTGGACGATGAGGACGATCACCAGCCCAATAATCAGCAGGCCGCCGACGATGAATTTGAAGTTCTTGTTGGCCGCCTTGCGAGTCGCCAGGTCAGCAGGAATGGCCTGCGCCCGGCCTACCAGTTGCGTCATGGTGCTTTCAACCTTCCACGCGTCACATATCTGAGTTGCACGAACCGACTCAGTTAATCATAGTGTACCCGACGCGCCGCCGTCCGTCAACGGGCATACGTTTGAATTGGTCCCCTCGGGCCAAATGCCACCTCAGGCATGAGAAGCTATAGAGAGATATACAGAACGGCTATTTGAAAAACGCTCTTGACAACACCAAGGAAAACTAATAATATTAGTTTTGACAAACGCAGTTAGTAAAGGGTAGGCAATCAGTGACCGAATCTATACCGACTGTAAAACAACGGCGGCGTCGCTACCGTGACGCGATCATCGAAGATATTCTGAGGATCGCACGTGAGCAGATGCGCAAGGAGGGCGTCGCGGCGTTGAGTTTCAATGCAATCGCCCGCAGGCTGGGGATGCGCCCACCCTCGCTGTACAACTACTTTGACAGCAAGAACGCCATCTATGATGAGCTGTTTCGGCGCGGTTTCTTGGAGTTCGGGCGCAGAATGGAAGAACGACCATGCCAAGACGCTCCCCTGCGCGAGAATCTGCAAAGCGTGATGAAAACCTACATGCGCTTTGCCCAAGAGAACCCGGACCTCTACCAGTTGATGTTTCAACGGCCCGTGCCCGATTTTGCCCCATCGGAGGCCAGCATGGCGGTCAGTTTGAGCCTACTGGAGACGGCGCGGGCTCAACTAGCGCAGATGCTACAGAGTGAAGAACTGAGCCTCACGATACCCCTTGAGGAGGCGTGCGATCTCTTTATCGCTTTGCAGCATGGGTTGACCGAGTTGCACCTGGCCAACAATCCTGAACTGCCGGCAGGTGAAGGGCGGTTTGGGAAGCTGATCCCCCTCGCGGTGCAGATGATCTTGAATGCTTGGCAAAAGTCGTGATACAGACCCGGACAAATCCGGACTTCTCCACACGGTACCAGCCCCATATAGAACCAGTACGGCGCTAAAAGGAGAGAGCGATGAGCATACTCACTGGCATCGAGACAAGCGTAGAGCAGTTGGCAATGCGGATTCCTCGATTGACCCATGCGGAGGCAGAGCGGCTCTCACAGACCGAATACGAGCGCACGCTCGCCCTCCTGGAATCGCTGGAAGGGGAGGATTGGCTGCAGCCGACCTACTGCACGGCGTGGACTGTGCGCGATATGGCAGCGCACCTGGCAGGTGCGGTAACGGGCAGCACCACCTTTGCCGAGTTTTGGCGTCAAAACGTCTCTAATCCCTATCTCAAGGGGGTTGACGACCCGGTTGACGGCATCAACAGACTTCAGGTTGAAGAGCGTCTCCATAAATCCACCGGCGAGGTCGTGGCCGAGTTTCGCCGCAATGGGCAAATTGCGGTACACAACCGTCACAAGCTCCCTTGGCTGGTCCGGACGATTCACCTGCCCATGGGAACGCTGGGCTTTGCCCCGATTGAATATCTCATGGATACGATCTATCCGCGCGATCAGTGGATGCACCGGTACGACATCTGCGCGGCGACGGGGAAAAAGATGGTCGTTACCCCGGAGCATGATGGTCGTATTGTGGCGCTTGTCGTGCTCGATATCGCGAAGAAGCTCAAAAGGCCGCTGGCGCAGCACAGTGTAGCGTTGTATCTGAGGGGGGAGATAGAGGGGGTGTTTCTCTTCGGTCGCCCATCCACGCGCAACTGTCGCCTGGAGATGGATGTATTTGACTTTAACTTGCGCGCCTCAAGACGGCTCTCTGTAGAAGAGGCAACAAAATGCGCGAACATCAGCGGTGACCACGCGACCGGCCACTGGTTCTTGAGCCACTTGGAAGTCCCCTATTAAAGTCAAAGACGGATTCCGTTATTATCAGTGCTATCTACAAACCACCGGGCGCTGGATCGGCACGATTGCAACTTGAAATCACCCGATTATTGCTACTGTATAAATTAGCCCTCTCGGGCCAAATGCAGGTCGGCGGCAACCGGCAGATCAAACCGGTCGCCGCGCAGGAGACGAGTGGAAAAGAAGAGGATCTCCAGCCCCTCGACCTCCCCGGTTTCGGGATTCAGCCGCGCGATCACCTCGTCCCCAATATCCTCTGATTCCTGTTCGGGGTACGGACGAATGGTCTGGATATAGAGGATATCGGCCTCCCGATCATACGTGAATGTTAGTTTTCGCTCCACTCAACGGCCCCTTTCGATAATCTCCGAGAAAGGTATGCTGTGATAATCCAACAGCGGCCTTCCTTACCATCACGCACAATTACAACCACTACATATTTCCCGCCATGGATTTCATCAAACCAACGAGCAAAGAGATGTGCAGTAGCCATACGTCGGCTACGCCATACTACGTCAGGCTCGGCTACTGTCGGGGCTATGCAGTGGCGAAAAGCTGGTAGCAGATCGGGGTGTTGCTCGGCAACATGCCGTTCACGCTCATCCGTAAACTCTACTAAGCAATGTAAGTATGGGCAGGGAAAGGATTCCATTCGTCGTTAAACGAGGAGTAGCATCTACGCGCGCGGCATGGCGCGTACCGGGGTGCGCTGGGCGGCGCGGCCAAAGCCGAGCGCCTGGAACTCCTCCCAGGCTTCGGCCATGCCCTCGCGCAGGGAGCGTGGGCGCCAGCCGAGCGCGCGGGTCGCCTTTTCGCTGGAGAAGTGCCAGTCGCGAGCGGCCATCGCCAAAAAGTCGGCGGGGAAGGGGGCATGGCCTGTGGTGGTCTGCACAAGGCTGGACGCGCTGCGCGCCAGCCAGAGAGGCAGCCGGCGCAGGGGCGCAGGTTTATCCAAAACCTCACTGACGACAGCCCAAATCTGGGGAAGGGTGGCAGATGCGCCGCTCAGGATGTAACCCTCGCCGGCCTGGCCGCGGCTGTGGGCGAGAAGGATGCCCTGGACAATATCTTTATAATAGGTGGCGGCAATGCGGGTGCGCCCGCTGCCCACAACCAGCGCGGGCTTGCCCGACGCCAGGCGCAACAGGGTTTGCTCGGTCAGAGACGAGGGCGGGGCATGGCGCACACAGCCATAGCCAAAGCCTGCATAGACCAGCTTGATGGGCAGCCCCTTGAGTGCATACTCGCGGGCCAGGTCGTCGGCGGCGCGACGCGTGGCCTGGTAGAGGGCATAGACGCGACCGGCGGGCGCACTGTGGCGCTCGTTGGCGCCTTCGTCCGGGTGGGTGTGGATTTGGGTCGGCCCCAACGCCGCCAGCGAGCTGACCTGCACCACACTAGCGACGCGCAAATCCAACGCAGCCTGGAGCACGTTGCGCGTGCCATCCCGGTTGACCCGCCACAGATCGGCCTCGGCGGCTTGCACACCTAGCTCGGCCACATGGCAGACCCGGTCACAGCCGGTGATCCCCTTGCGCACGGCGACAACGTCGTTGATGTCCCCGCGGATAAACTCGACTCCGGGCAGCTCTAGCCCGGCCCGGTTGCTGGTGGGGCGGACCAGCACACGCACGGCGTCTCCCTGGCGGACAAGCTCTTGCACCAACAGCCGGCCGAGAATGCTCGTGCCGCCGGTGACGAAGGTGGTCATTCAACCTCCAAGCCGCATAGTCGCATTGTGACGATTATGTAGCCGCGATGCCGGCAACTATGGGGGCCATCAGGGCCGGCAGCGCCTCCATCGGCGCAGCGTCCAAAGCGGGATTATACGGCGAACGTCTGTGCGGGGGCAAATTGTTGCCCCCTGTTATCACGGCGCCCATGCCGAACAGCAAAGCGCGCCGCCCCGGTCGCGGGCGCGGATGTGGTATGATAGCCGGCATCGAGCAAACCCGACACGAGCGGATGCCTCATGGCAATTGACCCGACCTCTGCCCCGGATGTTACCCCGCCGCCGGATGATGCCCACCCACCCGCGCC